>DASQJI010000859.1:0-5355 GCA_035631175.1 Parafilimonas sp. | reverse complement strand
AAATCATCATTCAATCGTTGAGATCAACGGAAAGTGGTATTTGTTTTATCACGATACGCAACTAAGCGGCAAAACTCATTTGCGAAACGTGAAGGTTACCGAACTGAAGTATAATGATGATGGAACGATACAGACGATAACACCGTGATCAGGATTTACGATTTACAATTTGGGATTTACGATTTCGGATTCAGGATTTCGGATTTAGGATTTTGCGGCGTGTTCGCATGACGAAAAAGTATTGCCGGGTGTGATGTTAAGCCGTTGTGTTCGTCGTGCTTCTTAGTGGACTTTGTGTCCCTGTATCAAACTTTTCAGTCACAAAGAGAGGCGAGAAAGCGATTCACAGTTTGGAATTTCGCATGCCGCGGACGGCGGCGTTATTTGGAGTTTTCCGGCAGATATTTTCATACCACAAAGTAACCATCGAAAAAACCTATCGCCCTTGATAACTGTCGTCGTCAATCGGCCAAAATCGAAGAACCAGAAGTAAGAAACTTGGTTTTCGAAATAAGAAACTTGGTTTTCGAAAATAGATTAGCTAATTTTAAGCACTCGTCAGGAGAATTCTCCCAATAAACAAATGGTTGCCGGGCAATCCAAATGTGAGATTGCGAAAGCGGCGGCATTTAGCCAATAAGACATCACAAGTTGGTATTTGCGCTCTCTGGTGGAAACATCGGTGAGCAGTAGTTAACTCGAAATGAGCGCAATGGAGAAATGCAACAAAGCAGGGAGTTTCGTACAAAATAACTAACTGTCTCGATTATCGTTTGAAATTTTTTTTTCGACTAACAAGATAAATTAACGTACCCAATTTCGTCAATATGCAACCAAAAAATGTAGGACAAAAGGCACTTCGGCTGCTGTTACTTTTTGCCGCTTGTTCTTTCATCACATCTGTCTGTGGTGGTCAGTCTGCCATTCGCGGCAAAATTTTTAATTCGAAAAAAGAACCGGCTGCAAGCGCTTCTGTGTTATTGTTGCGGTCAAAAGATTCTTCTTTAATGAAGGCGATGGTATCTGATGTTAACGGCACCTACGCCTTCCATGATATTCCTGCAGGAAATTATTTGGTTCAAGGCAGCGCGTTGGGGTACAAACAAACCTACAGCAACATTGTAACGATCAATAAAACGAACGAAGAAGCTACTGTTGAACTCACTATGTCCGAAGCAGAAGCGGCGTCGCTCACAAGCGTAACGGTTTCAACGAGGAAACCATTGTTAGAACAAAAGATCGATCGGCTTGTTATCAATGTTGCCAACAGTATCACCTCGGCAGGTAACACAGCGCTCGAAGTGCTCGAACGATCACCTGGTGTCCTTGTAAGTCGTCAAAACAACACAATTGCTGTGAACGGAAAGGATGGTGTTGTTATAATGATCAATGGAAAGATCAATCACATGCCTGCTTCGGCAGTTATACAGATGTTGAATGGAATGAGCGCGAATAATATAGAAAAGATCGAGCTGATCACAACGCCTCCCGCAAACTTTGATGCCGAAGGCAATGCGGGTTATATAAATATTGTCCTCAAACAAAATAGCTCTTTCGGCACCAATGGTTCGCTTTCCGGAACATTAGGATATGGCCAGGGCTGGGTGACTGAAGCGGGTATGACCATCAACCACCGGAAAGGAAACATGAACTGGTATGGCGACATTTCATATTCGAGGACCAAAAAGCCGTTCACAGCGACTGCATACAACGAAATTTCGAACAACGGCAAGATCACGCGAACCGATTTTGAAGCAGACAGAACAGACACTACACGCAATATAAACGGGAGGTTTGGGTTTGACTGGCAGGCAAGCAAAAAGACGATCGTTGGGGTTTTATTGTCAGGATTCGACAATAAGTATACTCAGTCAGAAAATAATGTCAGCAACATATCTACGAATGCCGTTCTGGACACGGTAATTCGTCATGCCAACAGCGAGATGAATCACTGGTATAATTACGGCGCAAACATCAACTTCCAGCACAATTTTAATGAAGAGGATAAACTCGTAATAAATGCTGATTATATTTATTACGGCAACAATCAACCTGTAAACTATCATAGTTCTTATTATGATAATGAAGGCAAATTCGCGCACGAAGAGCTGTTCAGGAGTGGCAAAAAGACGCCCATAAATTTTTGGGTGTTTGCGGCTGATTATTCTAAAAAGATCAATAAGAATCTCAGTTTTGAAGCCGGCGCTAAACAAACTGTGTCTGCTTTTCACAATAACATAAGCTTTGAGCGCTTTGTCCAGAATATGTGGGTCAAGGACGATTCATTGTCTGCAGAATACGATTTGAATGAAGACTACAGCGCAGCATATGCTTCGCTGAATGTTGCCATCAACGAGACCACGCAGCTTAAAGGAGGGCTGCGTTATGAACACACAAATTCAAACCTGGGTACGCAGGACGTGAAAAACATTGTTGACCGGCACTATGGTGATTTCTTTCCAAGCTTTTTTATTTCGCACAAGCTCAGTGAAAAAAGCTCGATCGCCTTCTCATACAGCCGCCGCATCACACGCCCAACTTTCGACGACCTGGCTCCGTTTACTTACTACGCAAATGCTAATACATTATTAACAGGAAACCCTTCGTTACAACCGGCATTATCAAACAATTTTAAAGCGGATTACACACTAAAACAATACCTGTTTTCTTTGTCGTATTCAAAGGA
The DNA here is from genome assembly GCA_035631175.1 of Parafilimonas sp. Classification (GTDB taxonomy): domain Bacteria; phylum Bacteroidota; class Bacteroidia; order Chitinophagales; family Chitinophagaceae; genus Parafilimonas. The sequence goes on along the minus strand of DASQJI010000859.1, from coordinate 2,669 downwards.
AGATGATGCCATTGCTCAATTTCAGCCTCATACAGATTCCGTCACCAATAAGGTGACCTGGTCGGCGGAAAACATGATCAATCAAAAAACAGCTTCTCTAATGGTTGCAGTGCCGGTTACAATTACGAAGTGGTGGAATGCACAGTTGAGTGTGACTGGTGTTTGGCAGGAAACCAATGCTGTCTACAAAGGAGAACCATTAAGCGCTCAACAAACGAACGTAAGTGTAAACGCGAATATGCGATTTACACTGCCGCGAAACTTTTCGGCTGAAGCAACAGGTCAATATCAATCTGCCCAGTTATTTGGCGTATACCGTGTATCGCCGACGGGCACTCTCGATATCGGCCTGAAGAAAAAACTCCCCGCAAGATGGGGCTCGTTAATATTCAATGCAAGTAATATCCTGAACACAAGTGCTTTTACTTTCAGTACCGACCTACCGCAACAAAATCTTGTCGGGTCGACCAGTTTGCATTTTAGTGTTCCTACTTATAAACTTACTTATACACGTAATTTCGGCAACGACAAATTGAAGGAGAAGCGCGAAAGAATGACCGGGGCTGAAGACGAAAAGCAAAGGGTGCAACACTGAGCTGCGAAAATGCATCCGACTCTCCAAATATATGCGGTGAGCTGTCAGTTTTTGAATAATTATAGTTTGGATGAACATGGAAAAGATACCGGATAACTGGTATGAAAGTTTTTTCACAGGCATCAATTGTGAAATGTGGGAAAAAGCAGGAACAAAAGAATGGACCGATGCGGAAGTTGCTTTCATCATTGACGTATTGAATGTACCTGAGGGCAGCCATATTTTAGATGTGCCCTGCGGAACAGGCAGGCATTCTATTGAACTCGCGAAACAGGGATACGCTCTCACGGCTGTTGATATTTCAGAAGAATTCATAAATGGACTGAGAAGAAAGGTTGAGGAGCATCATTTTAATATTGACGTGATTCACGCGAACATTGTGAAGCATGAGATCACGGGTTGTTTTGACGGAGCAATTTGTCTTGGCAACAGCTTTGGATATTTTCAGTTTGAAGACATGCGGGCTTTCGTAAAGAAAGTCGCCAGTGTGTTAAAGCCAGGCGCTAAATGGATCATTAATTCAGGACTTGCGGCGGAAAGTTTTCTTGCTAAATTTAAGAAAGATGGAAGGTATGAACTGGGCGACCTAACAATGGAAATAAACAATGAGTATGATGAATGGAACAGTTGTTTACTTACTACGCTAACTTATACGAAGAATGATAACCAGGAAATCCATCGGTTCAAACATCATGTTTATACAATTGCCGAAATCATACGATTGTTGAATTCATACCAGCTGAAAACAAGCGCGCTGTACAGCGGCACGAACAAGGCAGAATTTCGTTTAGGTGATCCGCAGGTTTACCTCATAGCGGAAAAGTATTAATTCGGTGAGCCATTCTCGATCGCAGCGAAAAATCGTGATCAGCTCGCCGGAATAGAGGGGAGTCAGTGCTTTGAAATGAAGACGCAGATCATAACAGTATATTTTTACCCTGATCTCATTTCCATTGCATGTCCGCAAACGCTAAATATTGTTGCCAGTCGTACAATGTAACGGCGTGCCCGCCCGAACGAATATGATACCGGATCGTATTACCCACCGGCTGATCTACCGCCGGCATTGTATCGGTTCCCAAACCTTTCTTTCCAAACAAAGCGTACACCTCACCTGCATGCACCGCACTCAAAAATTCTCCCTTTGGGTCTGCCCACAAGTCACCGGCCGCACTTGCAACGTATAATGGCCGCGGTGCTATTAATGCCAGTAACATATGCTGGTCGACTGGAAGTGAATCTGCATTGTCGTTATATTTTTTATAAGCAGCAACGAACCAATGCGGAAACTGATCATTGATTTGTTTTATCGTTTCTCCAAACCATCTTTTTGAAAGAGCTGCTCCGCCTTCCCCAGATTCGTTTGAAATAACAATGGCAAAACGGGGATCAGAAGCGCCAGCCCATAAACTTGCTTTGCCAAGCCTCGAATGACCCATCAATACAACCCTGTTCCGATCGATGGAAGGATCTTGTTCTATGTAATCCATTATGCGACTCATTCCCCACGCCCATGCACCCAATGCACTCCATTCTTCCGGTTGAATTTTCAATACGTCTTTCAAAGTGGTCCGAATCCCTGTTTTCCATCCATCTTTATTATCAGGTTCTATGTCGCCATAATATGCTGTTGCTACACCATAGCCACGCGCAATTAGATCTTCTATCTGCCAATAACGATCGCTGCCGCGCATGGAATCTGTATGTGCGCGGTTTATCTCGGTTTCTTTTTGTGACGGCAAGATCGCCGGATCTTTATTCACAGTTTCGTTGCCATTAAAATTCAGGCTCAGAAAAATTGGCGCTGATGTTTTATATAAATTGGGCAGATAGATAAGCACATCAGTGAACACGGTTGTATCGGTCGGATGAAGATAGACGCGCACCTGCTTACGTGTTGCGACTCCGTTTAATGCATTATTACTACTTTCTCTTATTTTAAAATGAACAGTAACAGGCTGTGTTGGATATCTTCCATACACATTTTGTTCAAACAGGTGATAAATGTATGGTCGCTGAACAGCGTACCAATCGGTCGTGTCTTTTACCCGTTTGCCATTTGACATTACCAGTG
>DASQJI010000858.1:0-1586 GCA_035631175.1 Parafilimonas sp. | reverse complement strand
AAATAAAGGCCCGGAACTGCATACGATGATCTCGGGTCTTCGGGTTTTTCTTCAATGGACAACGCTTTAAATTCTTCGTTGAATTCCACGACACCGTACCGTTTTGGATCGCTCACTTCATACGCAAATATGGCTGCACCGTCAACATCAGTGAACGACTGCACAAGCTTGCTGAAGCCGGAGCCATAAAAAATATTGTCACCAAGTATCAATGCAACTTTCTCTGCACCAATAAAATTCTCTCCGATCACAAATGCCTGCGCAAGTCCATTGGGCTTTTCCTGGATAGCGTACGAGAAACTACAGCCTATGTCGGTGCCGTCAGCAAGAAGACGCTTGAATTGCGTAGCATCTTCGGCAGTAGTAATAATAAGAATGTCGCGAATACCTGCAAGCATGAGGACCGACAAGGGATAATAGATCATGGGTTTATCATACACCGGCATGATCTGTTTGCTGATGCCCTTCGTGATTGGATATAAGCGCGTGCCCGAACCTCCTGCGAGAATAATGCCCTTCATGATTTATAAAAGATGTAAAATATCTGCGAGGTAAGGATTTTTTTTATCTTTTTCTGATAAGATAAGATCGTTCGCCGGTAGCTGCCAGTCAATTTTCAGATCAGGATCATCATACATGATCCCAAGCTCTGATGACTTGTTGTAATAATTGTCGCACTTGTAAAAGAAAACAGCCGTGCTGCTTGTAACCACAAACCCATGCGCAAAGCCGCGTGGAATGTACAGTTGTTTGTGGTTGTCTGCGCTCAATTCAAGGACGAAAGCTTTGGCAAATGTGGGAGAAGATCTTCGCAGGTCGACTGCAACGTCCAGCACCCTCCCTTGTAAAACACGCACCAGCTTTGCCTGTGCGTATTCGCCTGTTTGAAAATGCAATCCACGCAAAACACCATACGTTGATGAAGATTGATTATCCTGGACGAAAAATATTTCGAGCCCGGTCAATTCGAAAAATTTTTTTGCATTGAAACTTTCAAAAAAATATCCGCGGCTATCGGCAATCACCGTATCATGAATTATATAACAATCCTGTAAAGGCGTACGCTCGATCTTCATTAGCGATTACTATATTGTTCTATATAATAGTTTTGATACTCTCCGCTTGTTACGTGTTTCAACCATTCCTGGTTTTCCAGGTACCAGTCAATCGTGGCGCTTAAGCCTTCTTCAAATGTGACTGAGGGCTTCCATCCAAATTCCTTGTTGATCTTGTTTGCGTCAATCGCATAACGCAGGTCGTGCCCCGGCCGGTCTTTCACATACGTAATGAGCTTCTCGCTTTCTCCTGCAATACGATCTAATTTTTCATCGGCTAGTTTGCACAGCAGTTTTACCAGGTCAATGTTTTTCCATTCATTGAAGCCACCGATGTTATATTTCTCTTTGTTACGCCCCTTATGAAAGATCACGTCGATTGCCCTTGCATGATCGATCACATAAAGCCAATCCCTTGTATTCTGGCCCTTTCCGTAAACAGGCAGTGGTTTCTTTTGAATAATGTTATTAATGAAAAGCGGGATCAATTTTTCGGGAAATTGGTTGGGCCCATAATTATTTGAACAGTTT
>DASQJI010000857.1:0-2655 GCA_035631175.1 Parafilimonas sp. | reverse complement strand
GGCTTATTCTTGCTGGAAGTGGAAAGTGAATCCGTTGGTTTTTGCTGGGCAGTAGCCAATGAATCGGTATATAACTGCAACGGCGTTTTCTTTTTGTTGGTTACCAGTTGATCAATAACGTACTCTTCGGTTTTTGTGATCGTTTGCCGCTCGGGATCATAATAGTTCCATGTGCCATGCTTAACAGATGACGATTCAACCTTGATGATTTTGAGGTCATACCTGTCGGGATTGTTGAGATCGTAAACCCGCACGGTATCATATGGATTTGCGGGATCAATTGCTCTCCAGCTTTCTTCGCGCAGCAGTCCCAACAAATTGTAATAGCGGCAGACTCCGTCCTTGAAACCCCATTTATAATTTTCCTCCGCTATCACATCACCCATCAAATTATATGTCGTCCATGGTCCCTGTTTCTTACCATCTTTATACACGCCTTGTTCCTGGTAACCAGGCTCGCCATGATTGTTTTCAACCCGCACAAACCATTTGCCTTGTTTCAGGTCTTTAAAATCGGTGCAATTGAGAGTATCATGCTTCGAATCCAGTTTGTAGGTCTTACATTGTGCGTGGATCAGGGTCGCGGTGTGGAAAAAAAATATCAACCAACAAATGCAGCGCTTCATGATCTAAGAACGATTTAAAACGGTTTTTCTTATACAAGGTCAGTGTTACAAGTTACAAAAAATAAAATAAGGCCGACCGCACGATTATATCATCGTGTTAATCAAATCGGCGTTGTGCCGCGGTACGACTGTCGTCTGGCATTAGCTTTGCAATCTTGCTGCCTTCAAATGCATTCCAAAACCAATTATTTACTCTTTTCGTTTCTCATATTCAGTTATGCCTGCTTATCGCAAGTCGGTAAGGCGGACACTTCCGCATTTAGAACTGTTGTCGGTGGACCTGAATACGAAAAATCGAAATTTTACCAATGGCTATGGGGCCCAAACCGTCGCGCGGAATGGACCACGCCTGTCCGGGCTCGTGTATTGTGGCTTAATAACGAAAAAGGCGGCTTAACGCCATACAAAACGGGCGGCGGTAATGAATCAAAAACGCTACGTCTTCAAACGAGCAGCGGAAAACAATACACACTTCGTTCAATCAATAAATCCAGGGCCGATGTGGTGCTGCCTGCTTACAAGAATACTTTTATCGAAGATATAATCAACGACGGGGTATCCATGTCGCATCCTTACGCTGCTATGGCGGTAACCATCATGGAACAGTACGCAGGAATTTATCATACAGATCCGGAGATCGTTTATCTGCCACACCAGCCGGCGCTGGATACCTTCGATCACAAATTTGGCAACGATCTTTACATCCTGGAAGAAAGGCTCGATGGTGACTGGAGCGACGCCGCACACCTCGGAAACTTGAAAAATTTTACCAGCACCGATGACGTGATCGACAGTCTGCTTGAAAAAAATACGTTTAAGGCAGACCAGGTAGCTTTTGCAAAAGCAAGGTTGTTTGATATGCTGATAGCCGACTGGGACCGGCATGAAGATAACTGGCAATGGGGACTTGTGGATACATCTGCTACATTAACCTATAAGGCAGTTCCACGCGATCGCGACCAGGCTTTTTATACACACAACGGCGTGCTTATTGACCGCCTGCTACCGGCATCCGGTCTTGGCTTCATGCAAAACTTCGATTATAAGGTTGGTGACATGAAAACCTTAAACACAGAAGAAAGAAACCTGGACAGATTCTTCACAAACCAGCTTAGCCTCGATGACTGGCTCGCTGTCGCAAGATCATTGCAGCAGGCACTTACTGATTCGGTGATTGAACTTTCGATACGCCAATTACCTCCGGAAATATTTGCTATATCGGGGCCGGAACTCGTTGCAAAAATGAGATCGCGCCGCGATCAGCTGACAACTTTCACGACAGCGTATTATTTGTTTCTGGCGCAAGAGGTAGAAATTACCGGCAGTAAAGGCGTAGAGGATTTTGACGTGAAAGCCATGAATGGGAACGATCTTTCGGTTACTGTTTTGCGACTGAACAAAGACAGGAAGCGAACTGACACGATTTATGCGCGAACGTTTAAACCTTCGGAGACAAAAGAGATCCGGATCTATGGTATTGCCGGAGAAGATAAATATGTGATCGATAACCCGGGCAAGGCAATTGGACTCCGAATTATCGGCGGCACTGACAAAGATTCGATACTACAAGTTGCGCGCGGAAGTAAGGTTAATGTATACGATGACGACGATAATTTTTTCCGCGTAGCATCCGCACGACTGCATCTTTCACGTGACACCACAATTCACAAATTTAAATACGCGGCTTACGAATATGATAAACGAGGTTTTGCGCCGTCTGTGTTTTACAACCTGGAAGATCGTTTATATGTAGGCTTAGGATATGGCTTCACTAATTACAAATGGAGAAAAGAACCGTTTGCAACCAGACAATTTGTTGACCTGCATTACTCCATTTCCCAAACTGCTTTTAGTGCAAGCTATGGCGGCTTGTTTCCCCGGTTAATCGGCGGTTGGGATCTTGCTTTGTCAGCCTACTATGATGCGGAACGATGGACAAATTTTTTCGGCCTTGGCAACGAGACCGTTGTTACAACAAGAAATAAAGAATACAACAGGACGAGAAGCGAACAATGGTTCGGAAGTGTTG
>DASQJI010000856.1:0-2519 GCA_035631175.1 Parafilimonas sp. | reverse complement strand
ACACAGGTGATAGTTGCAAAGAGTTTTTTATTCATGTCGTTTTTATTGTATTATTCTTCCAGGGATTTGATATATCCGCATCTCAAATCCTGAACACGAGTCATTCTTTTCCGCCGTTCATTGGTGCCAGGCGTTCCAATTGTACAAGAGTGCGACGCAACGAGGCCGCCCGAAGGTCCTGCCGCCGGTAACATAATGCTACACTTTTGGCATCGAGTATCCGTTATGATACTGTGCCGCTAAAAGTTTATTCGCGTCATCATCTGTAAATTTTCTTTTCTCCTCGTCCCAGTAAACTTTTCTTCCCGTTCTGAATGCAATATTACCCATCTGGCAAACCGTTGCAACATGCGCAGCAACGTGCACCGGGCAATGCAGGTCTTCCACTTTTTGTGATTGTATCACCTCCAGGAAATTCTTCGTATGCAGATCGAGACCATTGTCAACTGCGCGCTGGCGTTTTACTTCATCCATTTTTTTATTGCCATTGATCACCTCAGGAATAACTTCCCATCCGCCGCGATCAACAATGAGCGTTCCATTATTGCCTATCAGCGCAACGCCATGATCTCGTTGATACGGTCCGTCATTGATGCCGGTCGCGTGTTCCCATTGTATGTTGAAGCCATTAAATTCAAAAACTGTTGTGAGCGTGTCCGGCGTTTCCTCGGCATCATCCGGATATGCAAATTTTCCACCACTTGCCATGATCGTTTTCGGGATCATCGCATTGGCACCAAGCAAAGCATAATCGATCATGTGCACGCCCCAGTCTGTCATGAGCCCGCCCGCGTAATCCCAGTACCACCGAAAATTGAAATGGAACCGATTTGGATTGAAAGGCCTTTTTTGCGCAGGGCCCAACCACATGTCGTAGTCGACGCCCGGCGGCGGATCACTATCGGGTTGCACAGGAACCGGTTTCATCCATCCCTGGTAAGCCCAGGCTTTTACAAGGCGCACATTGCCGAGTTTTCCGGAATGAGCAAACTCCATTGCATCACGATAATGTTGATTGCTATGTTGCCACTGGCCCACTTGCACCACCCGGTTATATTTTTTTTGAGCAGCAACCATCACTTCACATTCAGCAATTGAATTGCCAACGGGCTTCTCGCAATACACGTGCTTGCCAGCCTCACACGCATCCACCATTATTTTACAATGCCAGTGATCAGGCGTGCCGATGATCACCGCATCGATCTCTTTGTTGTCGAGGAGTTTTCTGTAATCGCTGTACGACGTTACCGTGATGTTTCGTTTGGCGAGCTCACCAACACGTTTGTCAAGCACATTTTTGTCTACATCACATAAAGCGATGCATTGTGCCTGCGGATTTTTGATCATAGCTTGCAGGTCACTCCAGCCCATTCCATTGATGCCGATGGCGCCAACGTTGATCTTGTCGCCCGCAGCTATCTTTTTTTTCGCTGATAATGTTTTTGGGAGCAACGCCGCGCCTGCCATATACGTGGACGTTGATTGAATAAAATGACGACGCTTCATATTGGTTATTTGCTGTAAAAATTAAAACTAAAAGTACGGAGTGAAAATTAAAATTTGCCATTCGAATTTTTGAGGCCTTTTTAATCGCCGCAACGCAAAACAGTAAAAATCTTGTCCATGTGATAAACGCCATTAGTTTTGCACGGCTTAAAGTTTCAATGAGATCATACATAAACTTCACGCGGCTGATATTGCTGTTTGTGTTTTTAGTAATTCTTGCAGGGAGTATCGTGCGTACTACCCAAAGTGGTATGGGTTGCCCCGACTGGCCGCATTGTTTCGGTATGTGGATACCCCCTTTGAACGAAAAACAACTGCCCGCGAATTATCGGGATTATTTAAACAAACAGGATATCGATCAAGTGTACAAGCCCGCTCATGCCTGGACCGAATACATCAACCGGTTAATTACCGGCGTGCTTGGTATTTTAATTCTTGTCCACGTGGTTTGGAGCTTTAAAAAATTTTTCAGAATAAAACCGATGGTATTTTGGCTATCGTGCCTCTTCCTGGTGGCAACGGTCTTTGAGGCGTGGCTTGGCAAGCTGGTTGTGGAGACGAACCTCCAGGTGGTGAAAATAACTGCCCATATGCTCGCGGCTCTTTTTCTTGCCATCATACCGCTGCTGATCCTTCGTAAGCTCAACAGTCCGATCATCGTTCATGATAAGGGGTTGCGCATTCTTACTTCAATAGCGTTGATCGTTTTACTGTTGCAGATCATGATCGGGACGGATGTGCGGGAACAAGTAGATATTGTATCGAAGAGCCTGGGCTATCAGCAACGAGAAACGTGGCTCATTCAATTGAATCAAATTTTTTCGTTGCATAAGATCGTTGCGGTGATCACATCGGTTTTGGTGATAGTTGTTTTTTGGCGTTCGCTTTCGTATGCAAGCCTGCAAAGAAAGGGCGCCTTCCTGCTGGTGATTGTTCTTGCGTTGATGGCCGCGGGTGTTTCGTTGGCGGCTTTAAACATGCCGGCGTTTATTCAACCGATACACTTATTGCTC
>DASQJI010000855.1:0-5730 GCA_035631175.1 Parafilimonas sp. | reverse complement strand
CTGGAACGCGGCAGAGATGTGAAGCACATAAAAGATTATCCAACGGCGAACTTGGCACCGTGGGAATTCAGGCATCACGGACAAATGACTTTAAAAGCCCAAAAGGAAAATCCTGTTGCATCAAAATGCTACGCTTTTGATGAAACCGCTGCGCATTTTTTTGTAAAAGACAAAGAGCATCCGTACATACAGGAAAAACCTTTTGACTGGATCCGGGGTTACCAGGTAGGAGGGAAATCTTTAACTTGGGGCAGATGCACACAACGATGGAGCGATTTCGAATTCACCGGTCCTCAACGTTTCGGATATGGATGGGATTGGCCGATTCGTTATGCGGATGTAGCGCCATGGTACTCGCACGTAGAAAAATTTATCGGCGTTTGCGGGAACAAAGATGGTTTGGAAGCAATGCCCGACGGCGAGTTTCTGCCGCCATTTGAATTGAATTGCGTAGAGCAACATTTGAAAGAAAGCATCTTAAAAAATTACGGCAATCGCTATTTGGTGCATGCAAGGTGGGCCCATTTGACGCAACCAAATCAAATTCATCTTGACCAGGGAAGAGGACAATGCCAGGCAAGGAATGTATGCCAGCGGGGATGCCCGTTCGGCGGATATTTCAGCTCCAATTCATCAACATTGCCATGGGCTGCCAAGACAGGGAACCTAACGGTGCGGCCGTTCTCAGTGGCACACTCAATTATTTACGATGAGCAAAAACAAAAGGCCATTGGTGTAAGAGTGATAGATTCCGAAACAAAAAAAGCTACCGAGTTTTTTTCAAAAATAATTTTTGTGAATGGCTCTGCCTTGAACAGCATTCTTGTGCTGCTTAATTCTACGTCGCCTCGTTTTCCGAATGGCCTGGGGAACGACAGCGGGCTTCTCGGCAAATATGTCTGCTTTCAGAATTACCGCGGTTTTATGATTGGTCACATTGATGGCTTTGACGACAAATATTATTATGGGCGCAACCCAACTGACGCCATCATAGCGAACTATCGCAATTTACATAAGCAGGATGCGGATTTTGTGGGTGGCTATACAACGTATTTAAGCGCACGTCGAGAAAGAGTTGATGGCGAAACATGTCCACAGCAAATTGGCGCCGCATATAAGGAATCGATGACAGAGCCCGGCTCCTGGATCGTGTATTCCTATTTACAGGGCGAAACAATTCCCAAGGAAAACAATCATGTCCGCCTTAGCGCAGATCAAAAAGATGATTGGGGAATTCCGTTGCTCGTGACGTCGGTTGATTATGACGACAACGATGAAAAACTTTTAAAGGATTTTTTTGTTCAGACTGAAGAAATGCTTTCAAAAGGGGGCGTAAAAAATATCGATCATCGCGACAGCAAACAGGCACCGGGTCTTGACATACATGAGATGGGCGGATGCCGCATGGGAACCGACCCACAAACGTCGATGCTTGACAAATGGAACGCCTTACATCACTGCAAAAATGTTTTTGTAACAGACGGTGCTTGCATGACGAGCACGGGCAATCAAAGTCCGAGTATTTTGTACATGACGTTAACGGCCCGTGCGGCGAATCATGCGGTGGATGAGTTGAAGAAAGGAAACTTGTAATACAATTTGGAAATTTGAAAGTGTGCTAATTCGAAAATTAGCTTTCTCATTCAAACATTTTCAAATTTTCAAATGATTTATTTTCAAATTAACCATGGGAGATTCTTTAAATATCAATAACAAGGCAGCAGCGCAAAACACTTTTGATGCGATCGTTGTTGGATCGGGCATTAGTGGCGGTTGGGCAGCAAAGGAGTTGACAGAAAAAGGACTGAGGGTTTTGATGCTTGAACGTGGAAGAAATTTTGAGCACATTAAAGATTATAAATCGGCGACGCAAAATATATGGGAGTTTCCGCATCACGGACGGGTAACGCAGGAAGAATTGAAACGGCACCCGATCATTAAACGCACATGGGGAACTTATGAACCTATCATCGATTATTGGGCGAATGACGCGGAAGCGCCTTATGTTGAAATAAAGCCGTTCAAATGGTGGAGGTCTTACCAATTAGGCGGACGCTCGATATTGTGGGGAAGGCAAAGCTATCGCTGGAGCGATCTGGATTTCGAAGCAAATGCAAAAGATGGATGGGCGATCGACTGGCCGATCCGTTATAAAGATGTTGAGCCATGGTATGATCATGTTGAGCAATTTATCGGCGTGAGTGGTTCGAAAGAAGGATTGCCGCAATTACCGGATGGTCATTTTGTACCGCCAATGCAGTTGAATTGCGTTGAAGTGGATGTGGCAGCCAGGCTAAAAGAAAAATTCAACAGGCACATGATCATCGGCCGAAGCGCTAATACTACTGAGGCGAGGGAAGGAAGAACGCAATGCCAGTTTAGAAATCGTTGCTGGGAAGGTTGCCCGTTTGGTGGATATTTCAGTACACAGTCATCTACTTTGCCTGCTGCGATGAAAACGGGTAAGCTAACGGTGCGGCCATGGAGCATCGTTACAAAGGTTATTTACGACAAGAACACACAACGAGCGAAAGGCGTCGAGGTGCTAGATGCAGAGAACAATCAAACGTACCAGTATTTTTCAAAAATAGTTTTCTTAAACGCCTCCGCCCTCAACAGCGCATGGGTGCTGATGAATTCTGCAACGGATGTATGGCCCGATGGATTAGGAAGCAGCAGCGGAGAACTCGGGCACAACGTCATGGATCATCATTACAACGTCGGCGCCTCCGGCGACGTGGAAGGATATGAAGACAAATATTATTATGGGAGAAGGCCAAATGGTTTTTATATTGTTCGTTTTGCAAACTTATTGGATGATAAACGTGATTTTTTACGCGGCTTTGGATACCAGGGCAGCGCGAGTCGACAAGGCTGGAGCCGTGATGTTGCAGAGCTAAGTGTTGGTGGAAAATTTAAAGAGGCGCTGACGGAGCCCGGTCGGTGGACAATAGGCATGACCGGATTTGGCGAGTTGCTTCCTTATCACGAAAACAAGATCTCGCTTGATAAAGATAAAAAAGATAAATGGGGTTTGCCCGCACTCGCTATGGATGCAGAGATCAAAGAAAATGAATTAAAGATGCGGAAGGCCATCGTTGAAGAATCGAAAGCGATGATGGAGGCTGCCGGGGTTAAAAACGTAATAACGTGGGATCGCGGTCATGAGATCGGAGACGGCATCCATGAAATGGGCACGGCGAGAATGGGCGATGATCCAAAAACATCGGTGCTCAATAAATGGAACCAGGTTTGGGACGCACCAAATGTTTTTGTTACAGATGGAGCATGCATGGTGTCGAGCGCGTGTCAGAATCCATCTTTAACTTATATGGCATTAACCGCAAGAGCAGCAGACTATGCCGTGCAGGAGCTGGGAAAACGGAATTTATAAATCTCTGATCTAAAGATGTCTGATCTCTGATCTACTAGTCAAATGAGATCAGAGATCAGACATCAGAGATCATATTAAACTTTACAAACTGTAAATCAAATTTTATGGATAGACGAGAAGCCTTATCAAGAGTAGCGTTGATCATGGGTGGCACCATCATTGGCGCAGAAGCATTCATTACAGGATGCAAACCCACGCCGAAAAAAGAAGGATTGTTCAGCGCCGATGACATTTCTCTGCTCGATGAAATAGGGGAAACGATTTTGCCGAATACTCCCTCTTCGCCGGGCGCTAAAGAAGCGAAGATCGGCGAGTTCATGAAAACGATCGTAACCGATTGTTACGACGAGAACGATCAGAAAATATTTACCGATGGCATTGGCAAGCTGAACGAAGCAAGCAAGAAAAAATTCGACAACAGCTTTATGCAGTTAACTCCTGATCAAAGAACACAACTGCTCACGGATATGGACAAAGAAGCGAAGGACAAACAAAAAGAGATCGGCGAACGATATGCAAAGCTCAGCGATGAAGAAAAGCACAAACGCGCCTTAGAGCAGGATGCGGGTACTTATAAAAGGGATGCGCAGGACGATCCGCATTATTTCAGCATGATGAAGCAACTTACCGTTTGGGGTTATTTCACTTCTGAACCAGGAGCTACAAAAGCCTTACGCTATGTAGCTGTACCAGGCCGTTACGAAGGTTGTATTCCTTACACAAAAGGGGAAAAGGCCTGGGCGACGTAAATATTTTTTAGCTGAAACATTTCATCATGCCAGTATCAAGAAGGAAATTTTTGAGGACAGGAACACTGCTCACCGCTGCAGGGTTAATAAATGTCGACCAGTTATTCGCGCGTCCGAAATTGAAGGACTACGGCATACAATTATGGACGGTGAAAAAAGATCTTCCACACGATCCGAAAGGTGTGCTCAAGCAACTAGCCGGGTTCGGCTACACGCAAATTGAAAGTTTTGAGGACAAGAAAATGGGAATGTTTTGGGGAATGAGTCCTTCCGAATTTAAAAGTTATGTTGACGGTTTGGGAATGAAGGCCGTGTCAAGTCACTTTGACGATGTGTACAAAGACAGCTTCAATCAAAAAGCTGCAGACGCCGCGACTGCAGGCCTGAAATTTTTGATCCTTCCATCGGAAGCGGGATCGAAGACCATCGATGACTACAAAAAGCTCGCAAACAGATTCAACGAATGCGGCGAGATCTGTAAAAAGAATGGATTGCTTTTCGGTTATCACAATCACGACGCGATCTTCAAACCAATAGATAACCAGGTGCCCATGGACATCCTGTTAGAAAATACAGACAAAGAGAACGTGATATTTGAAATTGATCTTTATTGGGCAGTTACCGCCGGCGTAGATGCCCTGGCTTACATGAAAAAATACGAAGGCCGTTTTAAGTTGTGCCATGTTAAGGACAGGATCAAAAATACAAACCAGCACGATGCTTCCTGCATCTTAGGCCAGGGTTCGATCGACTATTCAAAGATGTTGCCGGAAGCAAAGCAACTGGGAATCGAATATTTTATCGTTGAGCAGGAACGGTACGACAACACGACGCCCATGGAAAGTGCTAAGGCAGACGCACAATACATGAGCAAACTGAATGTGTAAATAACACTGTTTAATAACTATACCGGTTTTGTAAGACGGGCTTTTTTGCGTATTCAATTGAGTTGAAAAGTTATTATGCACCTCCTGTCTCAACAGGCTTACCGGAAGAAATTGCCGCTACTCTAACTTTAAATTCATCCCGCACATTTGATTTGGGGAACGGCGTCGCCGGCACGGGCACGTTCAAAAAATTACATAGTGGTTCCCAACCAGTTTTTATATCGTATACAAGGGATCGGTCTTTTGGAATAAAGTTCAACGTTTCAGTATTTATTTCGTTATACTTCTTAATAATGTCCTGCTTGTTGCCTAAATCTTTTCCAAATATCTGGTCCAACATCCTCCCGTTATGTTTTAAGATAGGAAATCTTCTTCGTAGTGTTGCAGAAAACGGCAACTTGAGCATCAAGCTCAACATTCTTGCGAGTGAAGGTTTGCTGGCCCAGAATATTGTTTCTTTAGCGCTTTGGTACCAGCTTTCCGGATCACGCACTGTATGAATAATTTTTGCATTAGGATATTTTGCGATCAGCTCTTTATAATATCTGGCGACGGGATAATCGACGGCAGAGTTATATCCTTCAAACAATTTATCCCAATCAACTGCTTCTCCTCTTTCCGCTTTCTCAAAATACACGAGGTCTTCCGGGTGTATAAAGAGTTCAATCATGTGGTAACATTTTCCGAACCCTAATTGTTC
>DASQJI010000854.1:0-9809 GCA_035631175.1 Parafilimonas sp. | reverse complement strand
GATCCAACTCCTTTCAACTTGCCTGCCTGGGTACCGATGTCAGCAAAAGAAAAGTTGAACAAAGCAATAAAGAACATCGACAATATAATAATCGGCATGATGAATGAACGCTGCAGCACGGACAAGTATGAGGGAAAACTGTTGGCAAACGTCATGGATCAGAAAGATGACGATGGACGCGCCATTAGTCGTGAAGACGCGCTCGCGGAAATAAAGAACGTTTTCATTTCCAGTTTTTTCTCAACGTCTGACCTTCTTGCGTGGTTGGTGTATTCACTGGCGCAATATCCGTGCTGGGCGGATAAGATATATTACAACTGTAAATTTTTTGAAGAGCAGCCAGATCCACGGTCATTGGAGAATTCTGTCGACATGCAGTTCTTCATACATGAAGTGCTGCGTTTCTATTCGCCTGCATGGGCATCATCTCACAGAACGATCGACGCGCTGGAATTGGGCGATTACATTATTCCCAAACATGTAACAGTACTGGTAAGTATTTATAATCTCCACCGTCATCCCGCATTTTGGGACCAACCAAAGACATTCAACCCGGAAAGATTCAGGTCGTTTCATGAACAGCGTGAGAAAGCGATGTTCGTTCCGTTCGGGCTTGGGCCACGCAAGTGTGTGGGGATGGGATTAGCAACACTCGTGATAAATATTGTCTGCGCAAAAATTGTTTGCAATTTTAATTTGAGCGTAAATCAAAAGGTAGTTCCGGCAGTTCAATCAAGAGTTTCGCTTGGATCAAAAGATGACCTCGAAGTTTTTATTTCACCGCGTTAATATGAAGAACGATTTCTATAGGGACAAAGTTGTTGTGGTAACCGGCGGCTCTTCCGGTATCGGCTTAGCATTGGCAAAACAATTTGCGCAGCAACACGCACGTCTTATACTGATTGCGCGCGATGAAGAAAAACTTCAAGCGGCAAAAATCATCGCCGAAAAAAATGGCGCTGCAAGTGTATTTCCGATATCAATAGATATCACGGACAATGCTGCTGTTATTGCTACAATTAAGAAAATCGCGGAACAGTTTGAAAAGATCGATGTGGTTATTAATTGCGCCGGCATCATGACGTGCGGCCGCTTCAAAGACCAGCCAGTCAAAAACCTCGAACGATGTTTGCTCACAAATTATCTTGGCGCTGTGTACATTTCCAAGGCTGCCTGGCCATGGTTGAAAAAGTCGGAGGGACAATTAAGTTTCGTAAGCAGTGTGGCAGGATATATGGGCCTGATCGGGCACAGCAGCTATGCCCCTTCAAAGTTCGCGATCGTCGGTCTTGCAGAATGTTTAAGGATGGAAGCGAAGGATGATAACATCCGGGTGTCAGTTATCTATCCGCCGGACACGGATACCCCTATGTTGCGGTACGAGCGAAAGCACACCTTGCCTGAAAGCACGGCCCTGAGTAAAAGCATCAAGGAGAAATCACCCGATAAAGTGGCCGAAATTTATCTCAAAGGTTTACAACAAAACAAGTTTGAAATATATTGTGACATCGATAGTCGCGCTGTAAGACTTTTGAAAAATAATTTTCCCGGTTTGGTTTTTTCTGTAACGCAGCGCATTATACGAAAGGCAAGGAAGAAAGCTGGATGAACAATAATCACGGACGTGATCAGTTTTATCTTTTAGATTTTTAATTTTTTTGGATCTTGTATTTTGAAATTTGGGATTTCTTTCATGAAGCATCAAAAAGCAAATCACAAAAATCAAATCCCAAATAAATCGCAAATTCAAACTAGATACAAAACTACTCTCGCACGTGATCAGCCTTGTAATTTGAGATTTGGAACGTTTTCTAAACTCACCCTTCCTGCGTCCCCAGCTTCTTAATCTTCACAATTTGCCACACAAGATAAATCATCGTGCCCCATACAGCGATCACAATTGAATAAGCCATGAACAGCAACCAAAATGGTGTTCTGAACCGCGTTGTCCATAACGTTCTTTGATCAAAGAAATTTGTTTCCGGTTTTAAAGCTACGCCCCAGGGCACCGTTTTTTCAACAAACAAATTTCCATACTGATCATTGTCTTCGACTTTTGCTGCCAGTATAATATTCCCCTTCTCATCCCCCGGCAGGCTGTCTCTTTTAAATTCTGCAGTTACAGTCCCGGTTGAATCGGTCGTATACGTTTCTTCATCGCCGGCAGAAAGAATGCTTCCACCTGAGCGGGCAATACCTACTTTCATTTCCACATCCTTTGCCGGCACCCATTCACCATCCTGCAATGCCAATACGGTGACCGTGATATTTTTTGTTTCAGCATCTGTCGCCGTGTCAATGGTAATTTTGGTCTTCGTCATCGCGGCCTCCGCCCTTGTTGCGTCAAACTGTTTTGTTGGTTCTGACACGCCGATGAACGTGTGCGAAGCCGCGCTATCCCAAACATTTTTCAAAGCAGGCGGCATGATCGCCTTCGCCAATCCCTTTTCATTCGTAGTTACTTTTCCAACGACGTTTGCGGCCGAATCACTGTCGAGGTAAAGGTCTACAATCACGCCCTGTACCGGCTGGAATTTCTTCTCGATCTTTGTCTTCGTGTTTACCGTCAGGTATGCAAGTTTGTTATTATTCATGAAATAACTTACAGTCATCACCAACTCGCTCTTCGTCGAGTCTTGCGCAAAAACACGGAATGGACCGGCGATCAATAAAGCCACCGCCACAACCATCATCTTATTTTTGTTCTTCCTTCTCATATTGTTCGGTTGTACTTTCTTCACTGTGGATAATAGAAAATATTCTTTCACTCTCATTCTGTTCTGTTATAGTTTCCTGAATCGGAATGATCGGATATATTCTTGCAAAAAATGTGATCACAAGTAAAGCACCTGCCAGCGAACCCATAGCAATTGCCCACTCTTCCCAACTTGGAAAGTAGTGATGATAACTTTCGGGAACGTCGCGCATCGGTAAAAAAGGATGAAGTAAAGTTGGCGTTACGATGAGGTAGCGTTTGAACCACGCTCCCACAACTACCATTACTCCTGCAATAAACGCCGGAAGTGGCTTCCTTCCTTTTCTAAAAAGCAAAATGGCCATGGGCAAGATCATGCCGACTAATATGCAAAACCAAAACAGCAGCGCATATTGACCCGCAAATAATTGGGTCAAATGAGCTTCCTCCGGTTTTTTCATTTTAAATGCAGGAACTAAATATTCATTGATATTAAAATACAGGTACAAAAGAGCCAGCAATACCACCACTCTTCCCATTTTTTCGAAATGCTTTTCGGTAATATATTTTTCGAGATGATAATACCTGCGGAATACATACATGGCAACTACCACTCCGCCTGCTCCTACCAGGAAAGCTCCTGATATAAAGTAGGCGCCAAAGTTCGTACTGTCCCACCCTGGCCTGTACGTTGTGGCAAACAACCAGGAAGTGACGGTGTGAATACTAAAAGCAACCGGGATAATTAAAACGCACAGAATATTAATTGCCCTGTTACTGATTTTGAATTGCGCCTTTGTGCCTTTCCAAAATGAACCCTGGAAGCGGTATAATTTATTTAACGCCTTACCTGTTTTTTCTTTGAATTGAATAAGAATTTTAAGGTCGGGCAACAAAGGAAAATATAGTAGTAAGAGGCTGATGAAAAAATAAGTTCCGATCACGATCACGTCCCACATGATAGGCGATTGCAGGCGCCCGTGAATAAAAAGGTTCAAAAACCTTTCAGGTCTCCCCATATCTACGATGATAATGATAGAAGCGAATACGATGGCAGAGACCGCGATGATCTCTGCAATTCTTGTGAGAGGAGTGCTCCACTCTACATTCGCCAGTCGTAAAATAGCGGTGATAAGAGAGCCAACGAGGCTGATGGCAACAAAAAACACGAAATTAGAAATATAAATACCCCACGAAACGTAGTCGCGCATGTTTGTGACCACGAGTCCATATCTCAACTGGCGGTAATAAGCAAAGGCGCCGATAAGAGCGATCAATACGAGTACGCCCGTCCAGATCAATCCCCGCTTACCAAATTTCTGCGGCAGAAGGTCCCGTGTAATTTGTTCACCTGTTAGAGCAGTTAAATTTTTCATGTCAATTATTTTACGTCCTTCTTTTTATCATCATCACTTTCATTTTCCTCGCCTGATTCAAAAGGGAAATTCCGGTTGACGGGCGGCAGGTAATACACGCGGGGCTTTGTACCAAGGTCTTCCATTAATCTATACCCTGCTTTGTCCCGGATCAGGTCACTGAAGCGAAAAGTTTCAGCGCCGTTTGTAACAGAATCTTCATTCATATCACCAAAAAAGAAAACACCATTCGGACACGCCGAAACGCAGTGTGGCAATTCGCCCATTCTTGTCATATCCGCACAGAAATCGCATTTACCCACTGTTCCTTTCTTTTGCGGCAAACTAGTTTCGCAGGAGTAAGGTTTTTCTGCGACTTCTTTCGGAAGATCCGGCTCTCCCCAGTTAAATACACGGGTTGTGTAAGGACAAGCAGCCATACAAAAACGGCAACCTATGCAGCGATCACTGTCGATCAAAACAATTCCATCCTGGCGCTTGAACGTTGCATCAACAGGACAAACCTTTACACAAGGAGGCTCATCGCAATGCATGCACGTCGTGGGCTGCCAGTAAGGAGCTGTGTGTTCCGCATCCTGCATGGCGAGCACCTTTATCCAGTTCTCGCCTGGAGTTAACTCATGCGCATGGTTACAAGCCTTTTTACAAGCTCCTACATTCTTACACCGGGAAAGATCGATGACCATCACAAATTTCTTACCTGCAATTCCTCTTCTCTCTTCCTTGTTTGATACAGGCGGAAGATCAGGCACAGGTTTCAGAAAGGCTTTGTCAATTTCGATGATCTCTCCATCCACCGATAACAACTTCACCTTTTCACCTGATGCTTTTGCATCGTCAGCTGCGTAACCAGCAAATGGATTTTTTTTGGAAGAACAACCTGCGGCAACAGCAGCAACTACACCGGCGGTGAGGAATTGTCTTCGTGATCTGTTGTCATTTTCCATAATATAATTTTAAAGAAGCTTCGTTTGCTCCTGCGTTTTGTTTACCCAGTTTTTCAACTGATCGTCGGTGATTTTTGATCCTTTGCTGCCGGAAAGTTTTTCTATATCCACCTCAACTAATTTTCCATCCTGCGTCAGCATTTTTACCGTGTCGGTCTTTTTTCTTTTATTCCCCGGCGTAAATTTCAATAACGTTAAAGATGAAAGAACGGTGGCGCTCCATAGCAGGAACTGTTTGCGCGTGGACGTTTTTTTGGGTTGTTCCATAAAAATGTTTAAACAAATTATTTTATATGCAAAATATCCGAGGGACTTATCAGCACAGAATAACTATGCTAAGTGAGGAAGCCTTTAAAGAACAATTATTTTTTAAGCGTTCTTAAATAATTCACGAGGCTCCATCTTTCATCAGCATCGGGTATTTTCTTCTTGAAGCTTGGCATGTCATCACGGCCTTCAGATGTTTTATAAAAAAGCGCTCCATCACTCTGGGCCTGGAAGTCAGCTTTGGCAAAATCACCTGGCTCCGTTTTTAACTGGGCGGCTTTGGAGCCATCGCCGAGACCCTTGCTACCGTGGCATGACTTGCAATGAGTGGCATATAATTCTTTTCCTTCTGCGATCGATTCTGCATTGGAGGCAACAGGGTTTTTCATGCTTTTATAATTATCAGGTACTGCCCACGGTTTGTTCTGCGCAGGCCTGAAGCCGGAAATCATAACATATGTGAATAAGCCGGCGAACATGATTGTGACGGTTGCAATAAGCTTCCTTTTCATTTGATCAGTTTTTTTGTTAATAATAATTTGAACTTTTTAAAGCGTCACGAGCAAATTACATGATACATGCGCATCACTTGTTGACGCCGGGCTTTGGTTTATATGATTTTCATCAGGTTTTTTCTTGAAATAATTTTAAGGATTCAAATAAGATCCCACCTCGGTTTCCACATTCATCGCATCAATGAGCATTGCAGATTTTTTCCCATCAAAAACGAAGAGACCATCCATATCGTCATATTTATCCAGGTCGATACATTCTTTACCGCCATCTTTTTTTATAAAAAGGATATACCTGTAATTCTTTGCGTCCACGATCTGCAAACCCGGCCACGTATTCCTGATCACCTTACGCGCATTCTCCATCATGTGTACATACTCGCTGTTTGAGGCACCGAACGCGCCGGGATTATTGGTTTGTCGTTTTATTTTTTCTAACTGTTGCTCATCCGGCGCGTAAAACACCGCCGCTTCCCCCTGAATTTTCATTGTGTCCTGGAAACTGCTCCGTGGTTTATGAAAAACTGCCTTTATCTTTTCGCTGCCGGAATCAGCATCGTTAGTTATTCTTTTCGCCGCCGGTTTATTGTCTTTGCAGGAAGCAATACCCAAAAGCAAGACCGGCAAAAAAGCGATAGCAATTAATTGATGATTGAGCGTTGTCATTTTCTTCTGCATTTCTGATAATCGATGCTCACCTTGAGGGAACAAAAAACCTGAATTTAAATGCAACCCAGGTTTTTTATGTTATTCAACTTATGCTATCACGTTAATTAATAATTCCACAGTCTTGTAATATTAAAGCCGATCAGGTACTGGTACTTCCCATGCTCCTTTCCATTTGCATCGGTATAACTGTCGAAAGGATTGTTTTGATTGTACATATTGTTCTGTTGCGGGTTCAGCAATTTGTAGTTGGTAAAAAATACCTGGAACGAGTGACTGCTGGTATTCACTTCGAGGCCCAGTGACAAATTCGGATTGGGATTGTACTGGTTGTGCTCGGTCAATGGTTGATCGTAATTGAAAAGTATTGAGCACAGGTTTGAGAATTTGTACCTGCCTGATACAGCCACTGCAAAATGCTCATGGTTCATACTCTTATACTTGTCGCCGTATAACTTTGTTGCAGTATCGTACGATGTATAATAACCCCACACTGCGTTTTGATGAGACCAACTCGGCGAAACCTGTATCGACAACTTATCATTTATTTTCCTCGCAATGATTATTTCGTTGAAATAAGTATAGCGGTCCGAATTATGCTTGATAGGTTCGCCATTATAAAGGGTAACGTCCTCCTTCGGCCTCGTATCTACTGCCGCATTACCGTACCATGTTACACTAACCGGATACTGTCCATTCGTTTGTTTTATAATCGCATATTTGGCATTTAAGTCGAGCAGCATCTTGGTCTTAGTAATGCCGATTCCAACACTCAGCTTCTCTTTAGGAGTATAATTTACGCCCAGCCTGATATTAGCCGAGCCATAAAGTCCAAACAGATCGCGGGACGGGTGGTCATCCCAATCAATAACACCCATCCTATGCTGGAAATCGAATTCAAGTGTGCCTTTTATAGGAACCATTACGGTTTGATTATCGATGATCCAAATACTCTGGAAAGTATTTTTTACCGGTTTAACTTTTGCAGGCGCTGCAGGCGGTTCATTTACAGCACTGCTGTCCTGCGCATTAAGCGTTACGAATGATAGGAACAGTACACTTACCAAACTAAGCTTAATGGTAAAGCGGCAAACCGGTCGATATATTTTTAGTTTCATGTTTTTTGCTTTTTGAGGTCATTAATTGTTTGGTGCACCATTTCTTATCCAGTCGTAAACTTTTTGCTGGTCTGATGAAGACGGCATGTACTGACCCATTTCGCCTCTAAGCATTATCATTAATATGCTTTGATCCGGAATTTCAGTATTCACATAACCTCCATTTACAATTTGGTAGTAAGAAACATCCGGCGTCATGTATGGATGGTGGCCGCCCGAAACGTGGCAACCGGCCAAAGCGCATTTTGTTGCGAACATTGGGGACAGATCATTTTTGTAACTCACTGCCTGCGGTGGTCCATTAGGATCGGTAGGCGCTTGCGGCATGATCACATCTGTGTAGCATCCGGTTATTGTTATTCCGGCAATAACAATAAGCCCTGCAATTATGATTAACTTTTTCATTGTACTTCTTTTAGAGGTTACTTATTGTTGAAGTTCATGTTACATTCAATGTCTATCACATCAGCGATACTTGTGCTTGATATTTGAAAATCGCGGCAATTGAATTGGAACGTAAGTTGTAGACCAAAAACACTATACGGAGTTCCGGTGGTTGGTACAACTGTCGCTTTCGGAATATATTTCAGCCTTCCAACAATTGATTTAGTGATCATGCTGCTTGCAGGCAGGTTGGGATCATACGTATAGTCCGGAGAACTATTTGCCAGAGTATCATTATGAGAATGCCATGTTAGATCGAGGGTGACTATGTAATCATTGCTTAACGGATCAAATTCGACCTTGGTTGATTTGATCTTTGCAAGGTTTACTGGTTGCAGATTTTGAACTCCGGTTATTATTGGAATGGTGCTCAGACCTGACACATTGCACCCGGCATCGCGGCCCGGTTCACCGGTGTTAGACGTATTGATCTGCACATATCCGTTAATATATGTTTTGGATGGATCATTTTCGTAAAATGCCCATGAAGTATCTTTTAATGGTTGGCCTGTAATTGTATACTGCAGCATTTCAGGTTCGGTCACCTGGTGCATGCCAAACTGGTTAAAACGACCGGTAAGTAAGCCCGCAGCGCCAACATACGCAGTTGACCACAAAACACTCGAGTGAACTTTGTCGAGTTTCCACTCCGTTGTGTCGCCCGGCGTCATGTCGCCAGGAAGAAGAACCACATTACCGCGTGTTATTATCGGTGTTTGGGTGGCTTGTGCAGGCGGAACAATATCATCATGTGTACAGCTGGCAATGTAACCGTACCCACTCGCGAGGATCAGCAGAACCATCAACGTTTTATTGCTAATAAGTTTCATAACATTATTTTTTTAGTGAATTAATTTTTTGAGCAGATTGAGATTTGTTTTTTGATGGTTGCAAAATAGAATTGGACAAAATAAAAATTCCTGATCATCATCAACCTGTTATCTGATTCGAATCATAATCCCTTATAGAAGGCGTAAAGAATAACGGGGTAAAGAGAAGTTTGTTCTTAAGCGTAGCCCGTCCTTTTTCATTTCTGCGGAGTTTGTACATGGTTGACCGCTATAGGCTCCCGCAGCTAAACTTGAATAATTTCATGCGAATATTGAGTGATTTTTATTAAACATTCCTGATAATAATAGAGCAGTGCCAGCCAGGTAAAAGCTACAAGTAACGATCAAATCTTTATAGTGTAAAGCTCGGCGACAGGCGTATTTTAAATGTTATACAATTATTGCAAAGAATTATATAATTCATACAATTTCCTTTGCGAGAGAGAAGATTGAAGCCCTTTTTGTCATCCGATACTCAGATGAAATGAAGAGCCTTTCCGCAAATGGCAACTTGCCTGATATGTAGTTCTAGTCCCGATTACTTTACGAGCTTACGGTTTTTAAAACGGGTATATAGAAAAGATTGTAGCAACATAAAAGCAATCGCTGCGAGGTTTACGAGAAGGCTGACCGTATAAACGTTCATATCATTTCGTACCATGTCTGTCGTAGGCGCAGATATTTGGGAAAATAAGTCCTTTAACAATAGAATGAAAAAGATGAGACTGTGTGATAAACTGAGCAGTGGCTTTTTGGCAAGTGCTGGTATCCAGAAAAGAATTGAGAGAAGGCCCCAGATCGTTACCCATGGCTGTTGAATTGTACGATGCATATTTTCAATGGAATAATCTGGATATAAATTTTTCAGCTGAAGCCCCAGGTATAAAATACCCACCAAGGCATATGCGAAGGGTAAAAGAGAAGTGATCCTGGTCTTAAAATTGTTTCCTGCAC
>DASQJI010000853.1:0-6952 GCA_035631175.1 Parafilimonas sp. | reverse complement strand
GAAAGCATTGCAAACGATCGCAAAAAATCTTGACCGTCAGATCAGCAAGGGTGCTGTTACGGAAGAACAGAAAAAAGAGGCATTGTCAAATATCTCTACGTTTACCGATTTGCAGGAAGGAGTGCAGGATGCTGACCTGGTTGTAGAAGCAGCGACCGAGAACACTGAGCTTAAGTTAAAAATTTTTAAAGAGATTGATGATAGCGCCCCCGGCTCAGCGATCCTCGCGACCAATACTTCGTCCATCTCGATAACCAAAATTGCCTCCGTTACGAAACGTGCAGAAAAAGTTATCGGTATGCATTTTATGAACCCGGTGCCAGTGATGAAGCTCGTCGAGGTGATCAATGGATTTGCCACCGATGCGTCAGTTACAGAAACGGTGGTTGAGCTGAGCAAACAATTGGGAAAGGTGCCATGCGTGGTGAATGATTACCCGGGCTTTATTGCGAACAAAATTCTTATGCCGATGATCAACGAAGCGATCTCCAGTTTGTACGAGGGCATTGCCGGTGTGGAAGAAATAGACACTATAATGAAACTGGGTATGGCACACCCGATGGGGCCGCTGCAGCTTGCTGATTTTATCGGGCTCGACGTGTGTCTTTCTATTTTGAATGTGCTCCACGACGGTTTTGGCAATCCAAAATACGCCCCATGCGCCTTGTTGGTAAACATGGTTACTGCCGGGCGACTTGGCGTAAAAACTGGCGAAGGTTTTTACACATATACACCCGGCAGTAAAGAGCTTGCGGTCAGTGGCCGTTTTTTGAAATAACTTATGCCTCTGTATATTTTTCCTGGTCGCGCAGGGCTTTTACTTCATCATGCGCGGTTTTCAATTCTGCTTTTTGCTTGTTAAGCAATGCGAAAATATATGCGGGAAGGCCTTCTGTTTCGAGGGCAGTTTTATATGCTTTTTGAGCAGCATCTTCCCCAAATTCACAATTTTCAAGAACGGCATGGCGGCTATGGCCTGAAAATAGAGCTTTGACATCCATCCATGCCCTGTATATCTTACCGCTGGCCGTTGTGCCCGTGTCCATGTCTTTTCCTAACACCTGCACCTCTTTTCCTAACGCCATCTTTATTTGACGGCTTTGATCGATGAAGTTGGTAAATAAAGCGCGCAGATCATTGTCTTCGTCTTTCAATTCATTGAGTGCGCGTTCATAACCGTTTATCCGGTCATTATTGATTTGAATGAGGTCATTCAACACTTCGGTGGTCTTGTTGTTATTTTCCATAAAAAGTTTTTGTATGTAGATAAAATTTCGTGCCAGCAATGCGGCGCGTGTGCCAAAAAAATTTAAGAATAGTATTTGCATGCCTTTTCTCATGATCACCATGAATAGCCAGGTTGCTTCGTTATTTGTATTAGCAATTCCCGTAGCATGCATTGCGTGGACGGTTACACACGAAGAAATATTTTCAGAACTGAAAAAATATTGTGTGCGGTGCAGCGAAAAAAGCACAAATATACTGGCCCGAAAGTTTTTTTATTTGTTCACGTGTGAGTATTGTTTTAGTCACTATGTAACTGCGCTGATGCTTGTTATCACAAAATATCATTTGCTTTACGATGACTGGAAAGGATACCTGGTTTCGTTTTTTTCCGTTGTATGGATCGCGAATATTTACATGAGTTTGTATGGCAGGATCCGGGTGACGTTGAAGAAGGAAAGGATCGAAGCGGAGATCATTGAAGAAGAAAAGAAAAATACCGTTTGAAGTTTGATGTTTGATGTTTGAAGATTTCAGCAACCGCCATTTCGACGCCAGGAGAAATCTCTGAAGAAGCCAGTATCCAATTAGCAGTATTCATGGAGGTTTTATGTTTGAACCACATTAAAAATTTCAACAAGTTCTCGGGTTTACGTTTGGAAACTAATCAAAAGTGAATTTGGTATCTTCCTCTTCCGGAATTTCCTACTTTTAGTTCATGCAGACAAGGAATTATTCACGCAGAAAGTTCTTACAAACAACAGCCGGTTTATTGCCAGTCACGTTGGCTGGGCTTTCATTCAACAGTAAAAAATATAAACCTCTGTTATCATTTTCCACTTTAGCGGTTCCAGACTGGCCGTTTGAAAAAATTGTTGAGTTTGCGGCAGCCAATAATTATGATGGAATAGAATTCCGGGGCATTCAGCGCGAGCTCGATCTTACTAAATGTTCCGCGTTCAGCAGTCCGCAGAGCATTGAAACATCGAAAAATTTACTGAAGCAGAAAAACATAAAGTTCGTTGACTTGAATGCGTCTGCTGAAATGCATCACCCTGAAGGCGACGAACGACAGAAAAATCTTGCCGAAGCCAGGCGCTTTATTGACCTCGCGCAGCAACTTGGTTGTCCTTATATCAGGGTGTATCCAAATGAAGTTTTAAAAGAGCCGGAGACAGAAACGAGCATTGAGCTCATTGTTCAAGGCCTGCTGGAGTTAGGAGATTATGCCAAAGACAAGAACGTGATCGTGCTTATGGAAACGCATTGCCTGCATCCTCAAACGAATCCCAGCTCATTGTATATAGCGAACCTGCAAAACATCATGAAGCGTGCGGAACATCCTCATGTCGGTTTGGTTTGGGATCCCTATAACATGTGGACGGTCACCAAAGAATCGGTGACCGAAATGTATACTGCTTTAAAGAAATACATTCGACATGCACACATAAAAGATGCAAAGTCCGTCGACGGGAAATACCAATTTGTATTACTGGGCGAAGGAGATACACCGATTTTGCAAGCCGTGGATTTATTGGCGAAAGATCACTACAGTGGTTATTACAGCTTCGAATGGGAAAAGTTATGGCATCCGGAAATTGCCGACGGGGAAATTGCACTTGCAGATTATGCGAAAACTATGCAACGGCATTTCGAGGGGTTGAAATTGTAGCTACGCAAATGGTTCCACATTAAATTACAGCAACTTGTTTTTTGTCGCCACACTTATTGCTTTCGCTTTCGAATTAACGTGGAGCTTCTCGTAAATGTTCGCGATATGTTTTCTTACCGTGTGCGTGCTTAAGAATAATTTTTCGGCAGTGGACCGGTAATCGTATCCGTCGACGAGAAGACGAAGTATTTCCGTTTCGCGCTGGCTGAGGTTACTTTGCATCGATGGCAATTCTTCGTTCATCGGCTGCTGAATTTCCGGTCTCCGCACGAGCATATTGAGTGCTTTTCGCGCAATGCTGGGACTCATTGGCGCTGCGTCCATTTCACTGAGCTGATGAACATACTCAATGATCGTCGACACCTTTTCATCCTTCAGTAAATACCCGCTTGCTCCGGCTTTTATCGCTTCGAATATTTTGTCGTCATCGTCAAAAACAGTCAGCATCAGAAATTTTACGTCTGGGTATAACTGTTTGCCGAGCCGGACAGCCTCGATCCCGTCCATTACCGGCATCTCGATGTCCATTAGCACGACCTGCGGAAGCTGCAACGGCGACGTTCTTTTCATCTGGTCCAAAAAATCGGCGCCATTTGATGCAGTGAAGTTCACAGATATGTCGTCTGAAACATTTATTCGCTCTGCAAGCGATAAACGGTTTTGCGAACGATCATCAACAATGGCAATGGGAATTTTCATACAACCGTCAAAAGTGGTTTATTTAATATCCGTTTTCAATAACTCATTTGTATTATTTGCCCACGCGGGCGATTGAAACAGAAGTGCCTTTCGACTGTTCGCTTTCTATAACGAGGTCTGCACCCAACTCTTTCGCACGAAACCGAATATTTTCAAGCCCGTAGTGCCCGTTCTTCTTTTCGTCCGTGTCAAATCCGCTCCCGTTATCTTCTATTTGTATGAAAAACCTGTTTTCGTCGGAAGAGATAGACAACTTTAAAACAGACGCGTTCGCATGCTTCATCACATTGGTTACAATTTCCTGGCAGATGCGAAAAATGTTGAGCGTTTCCGCTGACGTGAAACCAATGTTTTCTGATATATGCTCTTCGGAGGTAAATTTTATTTCTGGTCTCAGCTCAATCACGTGGATGATGTATGCCTTCAATTTGTCAGAGAATTCACTTACTGAGATCGTTTCTTTGTTGAGCGCCCAAATTGTTTCCCGCAGGTTCATCATTATATTTTTCGCCGTTTTGTTGATCGCCTTCATTTGGTCGGCTTTTTCGTCGGCTTTTAACTTTTGATCCCTGTCGATCAACCAATCAATATTGCTGCTGATGAAACTGAGTTGAGAGCCGATATTATCGTGCAACTCGCGGCTTATGCGTTCTCTTTCCCGTTGCATCTCCTGTTGTGACTGCAGCTCCCTGATCTTAGCAACATACTTGCGCCGGTTGTAATAGCGTATGCTGACGAACAGCAGTGTGCTGAAAATCAAAACAGCGGCAAGCTCAAACCACCAGGTTTTCCAGAAAGGCGGTGTGATAATGATCGTCATATTCTTTGTAAACGAACTGTTGAAGGAGAGCATCGGTCTGCAAATAATTTCGAGAGTATATGTTCCGGGCGCCAGGTTATATTTAATACCAGTCGGTTGATGCGTATGTTGCCAGCTTTCTTCAAAACCCTTCAAACGATAATCGTACTCATAGTCGGTGTTATTAAAAACTCCTAATGCGGCAAAATCCAGTTGCAAACGGTTTTGATCGTATCGAAGCACGACGGTGTCTTGCTTCGATACTTTTGAAGATTGCACAACCAGGGAATCATTTACAATAAACCGCGTGATGTTTATTACGGGCAAGTCGCCGGCGTTGGAAAGTTTCGCGGGATAAAAAGCAGTAATGCCATTCACACCGCCGAAGAAAAATTTACCAGCTCTTGTTTTCATGGCGGCGCCTGTATTAAATTCATTTTCCTGCAGGCCAAGTTCTTTTGTGAAATTCCTGATCGTTCCGTCCTCCCGTACATACGACAACCCAAAGTTGGTGCTTGCGTACACTTCATCCGTGCCGGCGGGCAACAGGGCATAAATACAATCGTTCAGCAGCCCGGTTTCACGCGTGAAGGACCGTATCAGTTTTCCGGTTGTGTCGAAAACATAAAGGGCTTGTTCGGTGCCAACCCAGATCCGGTTCTCATTTGTTTGCGTAATACTTCGGACAACGAAGCCCTCCGGAACTGCGAACTTTTTGTAATTCCCGGACGCGTCCACCTTTACAACACTTCCCTGCAGCGTTCCCACCCAGATCGTGTTTTTAGAATTGCAGATAAAACAACCGAGCCTTTCATTCGCTGCGGCATGAGCGGGAAATAGCGGGGTGACTGATGCAATGCGGCCATTAATAATTACACAGCGATAAACATCCTTCGAAGTGGATATAAGGATCGTACTGTCATTTATGCGCAGTGTATTATTTTCGAAATTGTTGTTTTCAAACAGCGTCTTAAACTCCGGCAACGAGCGTATCGTTTTTTGTTTCAGATTGAAAATAAAGAACCCGTTGCCGTATGTGTACAATAAGTATTCGTCGGGTGATAATTTTTGTATTGAAAGAATGTAACCGGCGGCGGTATTCACGAGCGGTGTTTCAAGGAGCTGATTCGCGGTTGTATCGTATAGTTGTAGTGTTCCATTATAAGCACCCGCAACAATGATGTGCCGGTCCTCGTCGAAATAAATGCTGCGTATAAAATTATTTTTTTCATTTGGATAACTGAATTCATCGAACGGCACATTTACATCCTGTATCCGCTTAATGTCATTATTCGTGAGCAGCCAGATACGCTTGAATTTGTCAACGTAAATTTTTTGTATCGTTCCGGTCGACAGGATCAGCTCTTTATTAAGTTGTGTGAATTCCTGCAGGTTACTTCCAGGCGTATCTATCTCGTAAAAATGCCTGTTGACACTAAAGAAAATTCTTCCAGTTGAATCGACAAGTATCGATCCATTGCCAATATTTTCATCCGGAAGTTTTCTGCCTAAAATATTTTTGAAAGGTCCGGCTGTATAAATATTTCGACTGAATAAGCCTTTGTCGGATATTACATACAGGTTATTCTTGCTGCACCCAACCGCCCGAACAAACCCGTTGAAAGGAACAATTTGATAACGTTCAGTTTTCGTGTCAATTTGAATGATGTTGTTTTCATCCTGGCGGATATAGATGAACCGATCATTCGAGCTTATCACGTTGCTGAACAAAATTGTTGATGAAAAGAGCAGGTCGTTAAAAAATGCAGGACCGGGCATTGGAATATTTTTTACGAGCGAGCCCAACCTGTTATAAAGGACAATTCCCTTATCCTGTTGCAGGCACCAGATGCCAGTCGCGGTTTCCATTAGCGGAACGATCGCGAAAAAAGATTTTGCAGGAACTTTCAAAAGATTCCTGAAAGAATTCGAGTCAGAGGAATACTCAACAATTCCCTGTTTATAACTGATCCAGATATGGCCATCCGCGAGCCCAAAAAAATGGACGGGATAATTTATTATGATCGTCTTTTTATTGACCACAGGGTTTATCGTTTCCAGCGAATAGCCGTTGTATCGCTGAAGGCCGGTATATGTTGAAACCCATGTGAATCCATTTGGATCGGTGATGATATCGGTGATGCTGTTATTTAATAATCCCTGCTCATAATTCAGCGTTTTTACCGAACATCTTTTGTACGGAATCTTTTCGCTGCGCGCATAGACGCTTATAAGCAGCAGGGAGTATAGCAGTATGTTTTGAAAGCGTGCTCTCATAGCAAATTACTTTCTAAAAATAATACAAATGCGTTATTGTTCCGGCTGATGGAATATTCCAGATTTGGGTTCTGATTCCCGGTGTGTTTGTACATAAACGTGTAAATCATGAAACAGAAACTTTTACTAACTGCTTTTTTCTTCATTCTCATAAGCGCTTCAAGAGCCGCTGAGACCGAACCGAACAATGACAGGGCATCTGCAAATACGCTTGCATTGAACGGCAACAACACCGGCGTCATCAATCCGGCCGGCGACCAGGACTGGTGGAAAGTTACTAC
>DASQJI010000852.1:0-3828 GCA_035631175.1 Parafilimonas sp. | reverse complement strand
GTGAAGGTACTTATATTTAAAAAACGTACGTAAATTGTTGTCAATTTTTTATCGCGTTACACACCCATCCGTACTATGCCATTAAATATAAAACTAGAGGATCTTGTAACCAGGGGAAAGCAGGCCGAGTCTGATGAAGACCCTGAGCAAGCTGCGAAATTTTACGAGCAGGCTTTAAAGGAACAGCCGGTTGACCCATACCCGTATGAGCGGCTGATGATAATCTATCGCAAGCTAAAACGATCCAGGGATGAGCTGCGTGTGATCAATACCGGGTTAAAAAATCTGCGCGCGAGCAATAAACAACGCCAACAAAAAACGGTTGGCAGAAATAGCACGATCAAAACCTTAAGCCAGGCGCTCATGAAAAGCTCAGGCTTGATCGACAAGAAGGGAAATCTTTTGTATGAACCGGAACCTATACCTAAATGGGAGAAAAGAAAATCAGTCGTAGAAAAGAAATTAAAAAAATGACCGGACGAAACTTCTATCGATAGAAGCACTGAACCCGCTGCCTCACATTCGCTCTCACGTTGGTATAAAACAAATTAAAATCCGCGATATGATAATTTCTCGTCGTTAAAAAAATATTACCGGAGAAGTGAGGCTTTTCAGTCCATAAGACGCCATCATGCACTTCTGCGTTTACTGCACCGGGAAGCACCTTATTAAACTTGAGCAGAACCGCTCCCATGTTTGAATCTCTTGGAGCCGAAAGCAATTTACTATCCCAGGTAAGCGGGTTCGTAACGACAGCCTTGAACGTTTCATGTTGAACATACGGCGGCTCATAATCTTCTTTGAAGGTTCGCCAACTGCAGATACAACCTGTCTCTGCCGGTGTTTTGCAAACCGGAATCGTAGTAAAATAATCCGGTTCAACCTGCATGCCGACCAGGTAAGCAACCACGAACTGGTTTTGCAACGGTTTGCCCTCAAAAAACTCTTTGAGCAAACGTTTTGCGTGTGTCGTTCCCTGGCTGTGGGACGCAATCACAATAGGCCGTCCGTTATTGTAATGCTGCAGGTAATATTCAAATGCAGCTTTTACATCTGCATAGGCAGTATCCAACGCAGCACGGGCGGTCGCTGTGTCGCTCGTAAAAAAAACGTCATAATGAGCTTGTCGATAACGTGGAGCAAACACACGCCCGGCTTCATTGAAGATACTTGCCTGGTATAAGATCGACGAGCCATCGGTTTTTTTATTCAATGCTTCGTCATCAACAGGCGCGTTCCAGCCAAACTTTTTTTCTCCTGTATAAGTTGTTGGGTGAAGAAAAAAAATATCGACTGTTGAATCCGGATGATAATTTCGCTGAAGCGGCAAAGGCACGCTGTCGGATGGATCCTTTTTCCATGGATGGGCGGCCCAATTGTCCAGTAGACTGTAGTCCACGACAGATGCCGAAGCAGTTGACGCAGAGGTTACAAAATGTGGTTGCGCAAACATGTTGTAACACGAAATATTAGACAAAAATACAAGGAACAATACAACGCGATTTGTCATAGATCAAATCTATCATAACGCTTTCGCTTGAAATTTATTACCGTTCCACTTCGGGAGTTAATTAACTTATAAATTATTTTTTATGCTGAGGCATGGTCAACATGCTCATTCGTTATTGGGATTATTAATCGGGAGAAAAGAAATTACTTTTTACCTGTTGTGCTATGATTCTAAAGTGCCAGCTTATTCTTCTTCGTGTGTCTTTCTGCCTTGCAGCCTTTGTGGTTCAGAACATCAGAAACCAGTAAGGGGGCCAAGGCACGAAGTTTCACTAAGTTGAACGTTCATCGAATCTTTAATTGTAATAACACGACGCGTTACTGGCAATAAAGTTAGAATTGTTCGAAAGAGAAGTCTGGAAGAACAGAAATGGAGTTGAACCTATGCACGAACCCCTTCAAGATTTTCATTGAGTTCTTCTCCCCGTTAAACTCATCACCTTTTCTTTATAGTTGCTGCCGATGGGGATAAAAGCTTTACCCACTTCAATGTTATTCGTTTGGATGGTTTTTATATGAGCCAGCGAAACAATATATGATTTGTGAACGCGCATGAATTGTTTTGCAGGCAACATCTTTTCCATCTCGTTCATGGTTTGATGAGTTATCAGCCTGTAATCCGCAGTATATATCTTCAAATAGTCTTTCATGCTTTCCACGTAAACGATCTCGGAGAAATTGACTTTGAAAAATTTGCCACTGCTCTTTATGAATATATGATCGTGAGGCCAGGTTTGCTTTTCTTTCGCAGCTTGAGTGAATAATTTTCCGTCAACAATTTTGTTGACCGTTTTCGAAAATCGTTCGAACGAGATCGGCTTTAGCAAGTAGTCAATGACATTGAACTCATAACTTTCCAACGCATATTCCGCGTGAGCGGTCGTTAGCACAACAAGCGGAGGATCTTGCAACGTTCGCAAAAAATTGAGGCCCGTCATTCCCGGCAACTGTACATCGAGGAAAATAAGATCCACATCATGCTTACTGAGCGTTTCCGTTGCTTCCAAAGCATTGTTGCAAATACCAACCAGCTCGAATCCTGGTGTTCTCTGTAAATGCGATTGAATTACATTCTGCGCGAGCGTCTCGTCTTCAACTATGATGCACCTTATCAAGTAAGCCGGGTTTTATTATTAACGATACCGTAAAAGCATTGTTGCTTAAAATTACGTCAAGTGTGTGGGAATCCGGATAGAGGCTCTCCAGTCGTTTTTTGGCGTTGCGGATCCGCAGTTCGCTGGTCCTGTTTTCTTCCTTCTCCGTTTGAATGATATTGAGAGCATGAGTAGTAGGGTACAATAGATCGAGTATGCCTTTACTGTTTTTCAGCCCGGTGCCATTCACCCGTTTTGCCTGTGTTTCCAGGTCGATGCTGGTGTTGTTTACAACCGACAATTCTATTTGGTCTGGCAGAACTTTTATCGTGATATAAATAAATGCATTTGTATAAGCGCTATCGAACGCGTGCTTGAATCCATTTTCAATAAATGAAATAAAGAGAAACGGCTCGATCATGATTCCCTCTGTTTCGCCTTCTACACTAAAACGCACATCAGCTTTATACCTGATCTTTTCGATCTCAATGTAGTTTTGAATAAATTCAATTTCTTTACTCAGCGGCACTCTCTCTTCATTACAGTCATAAATAAGATACCGCATCAGGTCTGATAATTTAACCACAACCTCCGGCGCTTTGTCTGATTTCTGCATGCTAAGCGCATAAATACTGTTCAATGTGTTGAAAAGAAAATGTGGATTCAGTTGCGAGCGCAGGTATTTCAATTTGAAATTCGCATTATCCTTCTCCAAATTTTCAAGTGTTTCTTTTTCATCCAGCGCCTTTTTGATAAAATAAATGCCAATGGCCATCGACATGTTAATCACACTCCACAAATTCTCCCTGATGATGGTACCGTCCGTATACGTAAAGTATGATTGCTCTGGCGGCGACAGCGAAAACTTCAGTATAAGCGAGTAAATTGAAAATAATACAAGCTGCAGACTGATCAAAAACAGTACACTTAACGCGAAAAACTGAATGTACTTTCTTTGAAACAAAAACCTTGGCACAATCGTCATCGAGTAGAACAGATAAGCGGGCAGGACAAGTAGGTTGATGAGCAACACCACAGCCCACATTTTCGCATCGTGCAGGAAAATGGTGAGGCTGCTTACAAGTGGATTCATTAAACCAAGCAGTATCCAATAGAGTATCTCAATCTTGTATGGTCGCTTGACCGGCCTGTCATTATCAAATTCCATTATCGGCGTTTGTGAGGACTAAACTACTCGCTTCAATTCACTTGCATACATCATTTC
>DASQJI010000851.1:0-5337 GCA_035631175.1 Parafilimonas sp. | reverse complement strand
ACATTCTTCAGCGTGTGCGAGAACACAACTTTGGAAATGTTGTCTATTATTTCCGCAAATTCATCGATTGGCGTGTTGCCAGTAGGATTTGCTACTACCGTTGGCCAATAACTTTCCATAAGTTGGTATGTTATTCTTCCGTACAAAAGGGTGTCGGTGCTACTCAACAGCTCAGTGTAATGTTGATGTATTTCATCGTCTGCAATCATCGCCGTGTGGTCGCAAAACCCGTCAAGTGTCATATTGATTGCTGCGATTACCTTTCGCATCCCCTTTTGTTTACGACCTTCGTTTGTCTTCAAAACCGAAACGAATGGTTCCTGAAATCTCATTAAGCTCCCACAGTACCTGTCTTCACTTTTCCAGCTCGCTTGTAGTGAGCAATTATAACTCCTGTTGTTGTAACAATACTCTCTGTTAATTTAAATGCTGCCGGGATTGCTCCATTTCCAAAAAGTTTTTTCCCCTTACCTAAAGTCACCGGGTGGATCTTGAGTTTGAGTTCATCTACAAGATCATTTTTAAGTAACAACTGCACAAGCTCACTGCTCCCCCAAACTTGAATGTCAACACCGTTTGAATTTTTGATCCTTTTGATATCTGCCACACGTTTTAATACTACCGAGTTTTTCCAACCGGTGATTAGCGGGTCCCGCTTTTTCATCCTTTTGGAAAACACGTATTTTGTGCCTTCATTAATACCGGGCCAAAAGTCACCGTGTGCAGGCCAGTAGTCGGCCCAGATCTCAAATGTTTTTCTACCCAACAGATAATCTGCAGGTCTGAGTTCTTCTTGCACCACCTTTCCATAAACCTCATCACTGTAGGGTGCAGTCCAGCCGCCATATTTGAAACCGCCTGATCTATCTTCCTTCGGTCCACCGGGCGCCTGCATAACTCCGTCCAATGAGATCATTGATAAGACAATTATTTTTCTCATGCTATCTTACCTCCTTTCATAATGTATTTTTTTAAACCTCATCAAGCTCGTCTTGTGCGATACCGCCTGACCAGCCCGGTCGGAAAGGTAAAACTCGTTAAAAATTGTGTGCTGATGCAAGTAAATACGGGAATCTTAATGTCAGCGGTCACGCATCATTGTAGTCCCATCCATATCGCCCTTTCTACCGGACAAAGCTCCTTCTCTGGTTTTTTGATATTGAAATCATGCTTAGTAAATAAAGGAGGTTGTGCCATAAATTTGGGCGTAACACCACGATGGTGCTGGGCAGCATGGACCATAAAGGGATGACATAGATAGACCGTTCCAGCTTCACCAGTTGCGAGCACCTCTTGTCGTTTTGGCAAGTCGTCAAGTCGTTTAGCTAACTTCATAAACGAAAGACCACTTTCTCCTTCGGGTTTCAAAATTTTCGCAACGTCCAGGTGTGAACCCTGTCTTATAATGGTTGGTGCATCTTTGTCGGATACGTCTGAAAAAAGAAAAAGCATCAGCAATCCACGGCCCCTGGAATAAAAATTTATGCGCCATTCCAAATAATTATTGATGTCTTCGCCGGGAAAACTTGCATCGACGTGCCATCCTGTATCAGGTGAAGGTTTCATACTCGGGAAGCGAATTGCAAATGAACCCAAAGTTGTTTTGGGGTGCCAATTGTCTTTGCCTACTAGTTGATCATAAGCGTTATGCAGTATGGCCGTATTCGCTGCTTTCACAAATGGTTCAAGTGCCAGTTCACCAATTCTGATAACTGGTTGAGTCCAACTTGCAGGGTTGTGAGGGTCACATCCTGTTGCTTTCCATAAAATAGCTCGACATTCATTTGCAATCTCTACAGGAAATGCATCATCAATTCTTACAAAGCCCTCATGAACGAACTTTTCAATGTCTGTACTGGTCAATCGTCTTTTTTGACTTTTCATGATGATAATTTTCGTTTTCCTTGCACCGCATGAAAAGTTATTTCCGATGACCGGATATTCCTGCCGGTGCGTTAGGCGCAGATTGAAAAGCTAACATGGAAGATAATAGCTTAGGCTTAAACTGTTGCCAGAACAAAAGCTGATAAAGGATTTGCAAATACACCGGATAGCGGTTGCCTTGTTTTTTGCTAATAGTTTATATCAAAGACATTTGTTCCATTGCGAGTGCATATTAACGAATCTATTTGTTCGTTTGATTGTCCGGCAACAACAGTTTTCCTCCAAACTATTCTCGTGTAGATATCGGCTGAAGTTGTAACTCTAAATGTTGTGTCATTTGCATATTGCGGTCCTGTAATAATATAGTCGGCGTAATCAAACTCGTTTGTAAAATTATGGTTAACGGAAAAGTAATTAAAACTGTCGGAAAGTGTCCGATGAAGGGTGATAGTTAAATAAGTTTTTGGATAAAACTCAAATTTTAAATTCTGTAGTTCATTTGAGTGGAACGCATCGAACCGCACTTCATTGTAGTTTACGCCACCACCACCTGATACTGTTATATAGTTTGTATCGATCGGAACCCTGACACTTAGGAAATAGTCGTGAAAAAAAGTTGTGTCAATTGTTACATTCAAATCAAATCTTCCATTATCATCCGTTTCGCCTGAAGCGACTTTATATGACGTACACACGATGCAATATCCTTTCCGGAACCAATTTACTTCTACCGGAACATTTGGCAACGCGGCATTATTTGTCTTTATGTAGGTATTTCCTGTTATGCTAATAGCGGCACAGTTACCATGACAAGTTGGTTGGTCTTTTCTGCAAGAATTTATGAGCAATGTCAAGATAATGACAGAAACAATTACTCTAAAATATTTTAAATTAAAATTCATATACTATAGGCATGGTAAGTTTTCGAAACGCTGCATTAGGGTTGCTGGTAAGGGAACCATGCGATGGGAGGATATTCAGCAACGTCCACCCGCAACAAATGGTCAAAAAAATATTCAGCTGAAGATAACATTTGCAGCTTAATTATTTAACCCCAATCAAGTTGACGGCGGCTATCAGCCCTGAACCGTTGCCGAATGAAGATTGGCTACCGATTGTTGTTCTACCTTGCCTTGCTGTCGCAATACGCATGTTGGCAGAAGTTTATTGTAAATAATTTTTATCTAAGAAGAGGATGATCATAAAAATGACTGCTACTAATACCACTGCGCCAATTAATCCGATCCACACCGCTCGCCAAACTGAGTAAGCTTGTCCGCCGTTTTCAATGTGCGTCTTAATTTCTGTCCCCTGAAATCGTTTCAC
Source organism: Parafilimonas sp. (assembly GCA_035631175.1). Lineage (GTDB taxonomy): Bacteria > Bacteroidota > Bacteroidia > Chitinophagales > Chitinophagaceae > Parafilimonas. The sequence continues at coordinate 2,127 of DASQJI010000851.1, read as the reverse complement.
CAAAAATTGCGCTATTAGCGCATAGATTAAGGGTATTATATAGTTTGGCACCTTCTGTATGGCGGGAACTAGAAATACAGCGGCAAATATTGCAATCGTCACTCCAATGGCGATTGTCCAGGTTATTTTTACTTTGTCTTGTTGTCCGAGTTGTTTAAAATTTTCTGCGGCTAAATAGCCAGCCACTAACGGGCCTCCTAAAAACGTTCCAACGTAAATTGCACGGTCGTTGTACACCTTAAAATTCGGTGGCGTCGACAGTAGGTTTTCTTCCATTTTATTCCTTTAATAAGCAGTACTGAATATGGTATTGTTCATCGAGTTTTAGGTGTGATGCAATTCTCGAATGCAGTCCTCATAAAATTTCTGCCAAAGATAACTATAATAGCGCGATGATAACCGAAGTTGAGTATAATTACACTGCTGAATTGCGGTTTGTGGTGCCCTGCTGTTGCAAAAATACCATAGTAGCGGCTCGTGTTTCTGCGACGCTAACGCTATGGCAAAATCACCGATGATTATCAAACAGCATTGTCAAATTTATGACGGTAGAATAGTGAACAATTCTATTCTTTCGTCTCTTCCTCTCAACTCATTTTCACCCATTGATTTCATTTGCCATTGTTTGTCAGCGGACAGCATTTTTCTCAGGTCATCCGATAAAAGTATGTCAACATTGTACGTATTGCAAAGCCCTTGTATTCGGGCCGTTGTGTTGAGTACATCGCCTGTAAACATGATATCTTTTTTGATGACACCAATTTCGCCGGTGGTCACCTTTCCCACATGAAAGCCGCCTTTAAATCCCGGCAATACACCAAAGCGGTGCTTGTATTTGCGCGCTTCCTTTTCAAGGGGGTCTTTCATGGCAAAAAAACATTGAATGCAACTGTTGTTTTGTAGCCCCTTTTTGAGTGTCCACGACACGATGACTTCATCACCCACGTATTGATAAATTTCACCGGAATATTTAATAATGGGGTTTGAAACATCGGCGTAATACTCCCTGAGCATTTCAAAGTACCTGACGTGCCCTAAAATTTCAGCCAACGTGGAGGACGATTTCATGTCTAAAAACATGTAGATCCGTTCCTCTTCGATAGGCGTATGGTATTTGCCCTTAAAAAAATTAGCCAACACGCCTGGGCCAAGGTACTCGCTTACTTCTGCGTAAAAAAGCGAAACAATGATTACCAAAACCATGTACACGGTAGTGCCCAAAAATGCATAACTTAAGAAATATGCCCAAACGTTAACCCATACCTGTTTACTAAAAACATTCGTTTCAAGATCAACGGCAATGGTAATAGCGGCACTGATCAAAAGAAACAAATTAATGAGCACCTGGTAAATGATCGGCTTGTATATAACCTTCACTGTAAAGCTCTTTTGACTGAATAGCTTTGAGAGATAAAGTACTTCCATAGCTCCGATCAATAATCCCGATAGCAGCGAAATAACAGCGGCGACAAAAATGCCTCCGCCAAAATCGAACGGATTTCCTTTGGACGAATAGGGCTCAAGGCCAAGAAGCCCCCAAACGAGTAGCGAACAAACACTACCAAATATTAACCAGATCAGGCCAAAAGGAATAATCCGGTAGATATATCTTTTGATTCCAGGCGATAACATATTAAAGGTTTAGGAGGAATTGCTCCGGATGCTCGAATGGATTAATTAAGATCAATTGTGTTTGGTTTTCTTATTGCCGGCGGAAGGATATTCATTGAACGTCCAGCCCGAACAAATGGTGTATTGAAAATATTTTGTTGAAGATAATATTTGCAGCTTAATTATTTAACGCGCAATCAAATTGAGGGCAGGCTATCAGCCAGAGCTCAAGATGGGTAGCGATTGATCGTCGTCCGTCGTACTGTAGCAAATACCCATGTTAGCGGTTCGGAGTTCAGATTAATTAGAAATCATTTTAATTGTATGCAGCCATGTTTCAACCAATTTAGGCCAATCTGCAATCGGAAGATCGGTTTTCTTTAAACCAAACGCATGTCCACCTTCTGCATAAATATGATATTCGACCGGAACACCTGCTTTCTTCAAAGCTATATAGTATACCAATGAATTTTGGATAGTGTCTATCGGATCATTACCCGCTTGCAACAAGAAGGT
>DASQJI010000850.1:0-2786 GCA_035631175.1 Parafilimonas sp. | reverse complement strand
AATGGATGCATCTGTTCGGAAGAAAAGAGAGTAGTGCATTTAAATTTTTTTGCTGATGTTTTTGGTTGTCGAGTAATGCCGGCAGGTAAATATAAAAATTTACTCATTATTGTGTTGCAGTTGTATTCGCTTTAGTTGGTTCGAAGTTTTACAGTCGAATGTTTTTCAAGAGCTACGGTTGATGGCCAGCTTCTGCCTCTGCCTCCATGTGAGACTTTCTGCCAAGGTCAAGTATCCAATCCTTGCGGCGTAATTCGAAGTTGGTGCCAAGATACAGACGCCGCACCTGTTCATCAGCAGCAAGTTCTTCAGCGGTGCCTTGTTTAAAGATCTTTCCTTCGATCAAAAGATATGCGCGGTCGCAAATAGAAAGTGTTTCATTTACGTTGTGATCGGTGATGAGGATGCCGATATTCTTATATTTTAGCCGTGCAACTACGCCCTGTATGTCCTCTACAGCGATCGGGTCAACACCCGCAAACGGTTCGTCCAATAAAATAAATTTTGGGTCAACTGCTAAAGCCCGCGCTATTTCGGTTCTGCGGCGTTCGCCCCCGCTTAAGCTGTCGCCGTTATTTTTTCTAACGTGCCTCACGTTGAATTCATCGAGCAGTGTTTCCAGTTTTTTCATGCGTTCCGCCCTGGTAAGATCAGTCATTTCGAGCACGGCAAGCAGGTTATCTTCTACGCTCAACTTTCTGAACACCGATGCCTCCTGTGGCAGGTAGCCGATGCCCATTTGCGCGCGTTTATACATCGGCAGTTTCGTGATGTTGCCTTCATCGAGGAAAACTTCGCCTTCGTCGGCTTTGATCAAGCCAACCACCATATAAAACGTTGTCGTCTTCCCCGCACCGTTTGGTCCAAGCAAGCCGACAATTTCTCCCTGGTGAACCTCAATGGAAACATCATTTACCACCATGCGTTGGCCGTAACTTTTAAAAAGATTTTGTGTGCGAATAGTAATACTCAATGCGCAATGATTTGAACAAAAATAAACGAAGCAGTATAAATGCGGCAATCTAAGCAGCATCTTAACAATTTGGCAGGCGATGCGGCTTTGTCTTTATATTGCCGTGCTGCTGTATATTGCACCAATTTTTTTGGATGAAAGTAACCGAACATATCCGGAATGCGCAGGGCACACTTATCTCGTTTGAAATCTTGCCGCCCTTAAAAGGCAGAAGCATTAGTTCAATCTATGACCACCTTGACCCGTTGATGGAATTTAATCCGTCGTGGATAAACGTGACCTATCATCGCAGCGAGACCGCATTCAAAAAGAGAGTCGACGGCAGCTTTGAAAAAGTAGAAGTGCGCAAACGTCCGGGTACGGTAGGTATTTGTGCGGCCATCATGAACCATTATAAAGTGGATGCGATACCTCACATCATTTGTGGCGGTTTTTCGAAAAGGGAAACCGAAGACGCATTGATCGACCTCAATTTTCTCGGGATAGATAATGTGCTGGTGATTCGCGGCGATGCGGAGAAGAACGCAGCCTTCTTTGAAGCAGAGCCGGACGGACATAAATATGCCAGCGAATTATTGCAACAAGTGGTTAATCTTAACAACGGTATTTATATTGATGAAGATATTCGCGATGGAGGAAAAACGTCATTTTGTATCGGTGTTGCCGGCTACCCGGAAAAACATTTTGAGGCGCCGAATCTGCAAATAGATATGCAAAGGCTGAAAGAAAAAGTTTGTTGCGGAGCAGATTATATTATGACGCAAATGTTTTTCGACAACCAGAAATATTTTGATTTTGTGAAATTGTGCCGCGATCATGAGATAACCGTTCCCATCATCCCCGGACTGAAGCCGATCACGTCGCGCAAGCAACTGGCGGTGTTGCCAAGAACCTTTCATGTTGATATACCAACGGATCTTTCTGAGGCGATCATGCGCTGTAAAACGGACGAGGACTGTGAGAAAATAGGAACCGAATGGCTCACGCAACAAAGCAAAGAATTAAAAGCGTTCGGTGTTCCGGTGCTGCATTACTATACACTAGGCAAGCCGAGAGCGATAAAGAATGTGGTGAAGGAGCTGGTTTGATTCATGGCGAAGCCTTGTTGTGAATTGTGAATGGTCGATGGTGAATGGCTGTTCAAATTCGCTGTTTGTGAGGATGCGCAAGTTTTCAAAACCTGAAAACAAATTTCGAGGTTATAGCTATTGCGCAACGTCTTCTGTCTGGAAGCAAATCGTAAATCGTACATTGTAAATCGTAAATTCCAAATCCTAAATCAACTTAAACTCATCTCCATCAAACAAGCCTTTGTCGCTAAGCTTCAAATGCGGGATCACCAACAGCGCCATAAAACTGAGCGTCATAAAGGGTGCTAATAATTTCGAGCCAAGGGCCTTGGCCATCTTGTCAATGTCGGTGTAAGACTCAGCGACCCTGTAGCCATCATCAGCACTCATTAAACCGGCAACCGGCAATGGAAGAGTTTTTTCGGTTTCGCCATCAACACAACTCACACCGCCGGTTTCTTTAATAACAAGGTTCGCAGCTCTCGTGATATTATCGTCATCCACACCCACCGCGACCACGTTATGACTATCGTGCGCCACCGACGAAGCGATGGCGCCTTTTTTCAACCCAAAATTCTTAATGAATGCTTTTGCAACACGCGCATTTGAATACCGGTTAACAACCACGATCTTTAAAATATCGTTTGCAGGATCGGAAAGAAGCTGATCGTTCTCGAAGACGGGCGCGGTAAATATTTTATTTGTGATGAGCTGCCCCTCCAATGCTTCAATCACCGGCATCT
>DASQJI010000849.1:0-2106 GCA_035631175.1 Parafilimonas sp. | reverse complement strand
TGACTGAGACAAGCTCCGTCATATTCATATCGCCTTCGCCGGTAACAGCAGTGAAGCTAAAATTAAAATTTCCGGCTGGGGTTCCATCAGGCAAGCCGGCGCCATTCGCTATAACTCCCTTTATCTCCGCGTGATTCAGCGCCACATACCCGGCAACCTTAGCACCACCAGAAAAACCGCACGTATACATTCGGTCATGGTTAAATGTAAAACGGCTCTGTGCATCGTTAAACAGATTACGCCAGATATTTTCGCTCATTTGGAAGTCATTCCCATTCTTCGAATTATTGCTGCCGATGAAAATGAAATCATACTTATCTGCGAGTGATTGATATTTTTTTACCGGCAGTGAACCGTCAGCATGCGGATCGAAAAAAAATACAAGAGAAGAATGTGCATTCATTCCATTAACAGGAACATAAATATCGTAAGATTGCGAAGCATCATTTAGGCAAACTACCGTTGTTATTTTTCCTCCCGGAAACGAATCTTTTACAGGTGACAACGCCGCGCTGGCTGAGTCATATGAACCATTGTTTGCAGGCGATTTGCCTGCGCAAGCAACCGCTAACACAAACATGATGGCGGGAAAAATGCGAACAAATCTCGTGAGACGTTTTTGTTGCATACAATTAATTGTGGTTTGTACCGGTCACCTTTTTGTCACTATAAACAATATACTCCCACGTGTTGACCTGTGCTTCATTGGTTGGGTTAAGCACCTTGATCCTTACCGTGTGGTTCGTGTTGCGCAATCCATATTTCCAAAACAACTCATATCGGCGCGTGGTAAAATCAGTCGGCAACTTTGCAGTTTCGACTTTGGCGCCGTCAATGTATAGCTCCGCATTAAAATCATTCTCCCGAAAATCGTCCTTAATTTTTTTCGCCTCGCCCCTTAAAATAAAACCGGTGCCTTTGAATTCAAAGCCGGCTTCTTTGATGTCATTATGATAGAAGCTGATATTCTCAACGGGATAAATATTCGGAAAGCCCTGCTCCAATTTTACAGCTTCCGGCGATTGCACTACTATGTGCACATTATCCCCCTCAACTTTTCCGCCATTGCGCTGGATATTTTCCAACGCCTGCTTAAAACCGATCTCGTAAACTTTATTCAACGACATGGTCGTGTATTTAAAATTTATGTCTTCAATATCTTTCAATCCCTGTTTCCAGTAAGCGGGAATTTTTTTATAGCCCATCATCGTTCCTAAAATGCCGCCTACGGTTGAAGGGTTGCAATCTGCATCCTGCCCCGCTCTGGCCGTGATCTCAAGTGATTTGCTGTAGTCTCCTTCGCCATACAGCAAGCCAAGCACAACGTATGCGGAATTTAATTTTGAATCAATGTCGAAACTGCTGAATACACCTTCGCCGCAAGCGATGTCATCACTCCAGTTCCTTTGTAACTCAAACCATGTTTGATGCCAGTCATCCGGGTATTTTTTATGCCACCTGATCACATCAGCAATACATTTATAGAAACTGCTTTGTGCCGGAATTGTTTTCAATGCTTCGTCGATGATAAAATGAATATCGTTTGAAAGAAAAGCCTGCGTATACATCGCGCCAATAAATACACCACCGTACCATCCGTCTCCGTAGTTCATTATGTGCCCAATTTTATCGCTGATCGCAGAAGCGGTGTTTGGCATAGCGGGGCTCATTAACCCGGCGAAATCGCTTTCAATCTGGTAATCGATATCATCGGCGTGCGGATTATTCATCCAGTAGCCGCTGGCAGGCGCTTTGATGCCGTTCAGGATATTGTAACGAGCTGCCTGGTTCGCATGCCACAACATATACCCTGCATGTGCAAACGCATTTGCGAAAGAATCAACAGGAGCATCGAGTCCATACTCTTCGAACACATTCACAAAAGTGAGATCCATATACAGATCATCATAAAGACCCGGGTTGTTGATCATGTTAATTTTTAAGAGGCTATCGTTCCACATCAGGGGCTGGTAATCCTGGATAAAAGTTCCCTGGAAACGAAATTCATATGGGCCACCAAACGTAACACCGATCGTTTGGCCCGCCCATCCGCCCATTATCTTATCTTTCAATGCGTCTTTACTTAAGGTGATTTCTTTCTGCGCT
>DASQJI010000848.1:0-4118 GCA_035631175.1 Parafilimonas sp. | reverse complement strand
TTTCAGAAATCCGCATCGCATTACATGGACCAGCTCACGCGAGATGATAACATGTAACATTGGTCATGCAAATATTGAATCCATCGATGTCATCAAAAAAGGGAACGATTACGGATGGCCTATCAGGGAAGGAAGTTTTGTCCTGAATCCTTACGGTGATCTGAAAAAAGTGTATGCACTTTCGCCTGGTGACAGCACATATAAGATCACGTACCCTGTTGCCGAATATGATCATGATGAAGGCAAGGCGATCTGCGGGGGATATGAATATTCAGCTGCGATCCCTCAACTAAAGGGGAAGTTTTTGTTCGGCGATATTCCGACTGGGAGGTTGTTTTATATAAACACAAAAGACATCAAACATGGAAGCGAAGCTCCCATTCATGAATGGCAAATTTCAATAAACGGTTCGCTGAAAAAGCTTTCTGATCTCTGCGGTGATGAACGAGTAGATCTTCACTTTGGTAAAGACAGCGCGGGCGAAATTTACATACTGACAAAGGCCGATGGAAAAATATACCGGATTGTTGGCGCTGCATTGAAATAGTTATTTCACTGAAGCGTATACATAAGGGATACCAATCCTGTCGAATAGGTTTTTACGTCAGTGAGGGTAAGACCGACCCTGCCTTGAATGTCCTGGAACAAAAGCTTGCCTGCGCCGAGCACGATGGGATGAACAGCCAGCCACATTTCATCTATCAGGCCCAGGTTCATCAGCGACGTTGTCAGGCTAGCGCCTCCAAACAGCCAAATATCTTTTCCGTCCTGCGCTTTTATTTTCTGCACTTCATTTTTGATATTTTCTTTTATCAGGATCGCACCGTTCTTCACCGAATTGAGAGTCGTTGAAAAAACATAATCCTGGAATTCCGGAAAGCCTGCAGGTATTTCATCAGCTACTGCGAGGCTTAATTCGTAACTTTTTCTTCCTAAAAATCGTGCATCGACGCGTTTAAAGAAATCTGAAAGTCCATAGTCCTGGTCCGTCATACACCAATCGTATTCTCCGTTAGGTCCTTCGATGAAGCCATCAAGGCTAACAGCAACGGTTAATATTATTTTTCGCATGGAACGAGTTTTATGTGAAAGATTCGGGCAGCTATCGCTAAAATACAAAAATTGAGAGCCGGCAAAAGCGTTTGACATTTTTTGTTATCTTCCATGCACACCTAAAACATGTATAATATGGAAACGATTGCATTCCCTGTGAAGACACGTGAATTGCATAACCACCATTTCGATTCAACGATCTGGAATGATTTCAAGTTTCGCAACGACGACATTGTTATCGCGACGTATGCAAAATCTGGAACCACCTGGTTGCAGCAAATTGTGTCGCAGTTGATCTTTAACGGGCAGGAAGATATGGAGGTCGCTGAAATGTCGCCGTGGCTCGACCTGAGAGTGCCGCCTAAGGAAGTAAAACTACCTGCGGTGGAACAACAGCAACACAGGCGTTTTCTAAAAACACACTTGCCGGTTGACGCGCTCGTTTTTTCTCCAAAAGCAAAGTACATCTACATTGGGCGCGATGGGAGAGATGTGGTGTGGAGCATGTACAATCACCATGCGAATGCAAATAATTTTTGGTACGAGGCTTTAAACGACACTCCTGGCCTCGTGGGGCCGCGTATTGAAAAACCTGTTGGTGATATTGTGCAATATTTCCGCGATTGGCTGGATAAAGATGGATTTCCTTTTTGGCCTTTTTGGGAGAATGTAAGATCATGGTGGGAAATTCGCAGTTTGGCGAACGTTCATTTGATCCATTTTGAAAAGTTGAAACAGGACATGCCGGCTGAAATAAAAAAAGTTGCCGAATTTCTCGATATCGAAATCGATGCGGCAAAATGGAATGCCATACTTGAGCATTGCAGCTTCGAGTACATGAAAAAACATTCCGTGAAATCGGTTCCACTTGGCGGTGCGTTCTGGGATGGGGGCTCGGAAGTATTTATCAATAAAGGCGTGAATGGCCGATGGAAAGACGTTCTTCCGAAAGAGGATAGCGAGCGCTACGAAAGAATGTGCATTGAAGAACTTGGCGAAGAATGTGCACGCTGGTTGAATACCGGAGAGATGTAGAGCCATAACGGGCTAAGGAAAAAATTGATCGAAGCTGGTCAACGCATTGCTTTTATGCGTGCAGTGCTATTTCTCCGCCTGCATTTTATAAATCGATTTTAAATAGGCGGTCACATTTTCTTGTTCAGCCACGTTATACTTAAACTGCTGATCCGCGGCGACCTCATTTGCAAGCTCGCTAAAAATGCTCGTCATCGTGAATAATGAACGCCAGGTATTGTTAATATCACTATCCTGGTAGGTAGATAAGATCTTAGCATATAGTTCCGGTGAAACATGTTGCTTTACGTTTCGTCCGCTTTTTCCAAACGAAACTTTAAAGTCAGTTTGAGTGCCGATATACCATTCGATCATTTTTAAAAACATGGATCGAACAACATTATCGAGCATCGTTTTAGCATAAATCAATTCGTGTCTCCACAAACCTTTCGCCACGTACGTACTTACCCACCAGAATTCATTACAACAATCGTTGAATTCTTTTTCCGTCGGGCGCTTGATATAGTAATCCGCACGCGTTTCCGGTGGCAATTTTTCAAAAAAGGCGTCTTTATCCAACAACAAAATTGTTAGGCTGTCATGTTTATAGCCGGTTTCAAACGCGCTCAGAGGTAACAAGGTCAAATCGATTCTGACTCCATCTTTAAAGAGCATTAAATAATGAAAGCTGTACTTGTCCTTTTCGCCAATCGTCATTTCTTCGGGCATTTGCACGATGAGCCGTTCACCAAAAACGTCTATCCAACTATGATCTCTCAAAAAAGAATCGATTTGTGACACAACATAAGTAACGTCGAAATCCTGCAGAATATCTTGCGGCGCATTGCTGTTCGCCCTTGAGCCGCCGAGGAATACAGCCCTTATTCGGTCATCCGCGCTGGCGACACGGAGAATTAACTCCATTACTTCATCTTGACTTCTCATCAGGCTGCACTGTGGTTAGGAATATTTGCATTTCTAATTGTATCCACGTTTACATGAAAGAGGATGCTATTATGCCAAAGGTAAATCAGGATAAACGTGTTCCCATTCACAACTGCGAAAATGATTCGGATGGTTGTAATTTTTTTGTTCTAAATTTAATGACCGATCGAATTTGTGATATTGCTTTAACTGCTGTCATGTGAACAATTCAATTTGATAGTTCTTAATCTCAAAACCTAAAAGTGTATGAAGCCTCTGTTGTTTCTTTGCCTTTCGATTTTCGCCGCAAGGGGATTGACGTTTGCGCAAAATGAGGGCGCCGTTCCAGGAAAGGCGAGCATGTACACTAGCCCACCAAATGTTACTTCTGATGCAAAAGCGAATGAGCATCCTGATTTGAAATTTACTAAGACGCCAACGGCCACAGAGGGTATCAGCCTGCTCAACGGATCCTTTGAATTGAATAGTGGTCAATGTATCATCAACGGTAGCAACGATGTAATTACTTCCAATGTAGTTGCGACCACTGCATTTGGTTGCGCCGGTGAAATTGATCTGATGAATAATCTTTGCGGATGGGGCCTTGCCAAATCAGGCACGTATTTCCTTTGCCTTGCTAACGGGAACCGGCATTGCGGTGACGCTTGCAATTTGGAGTTAACCGCGAACCTTATTGCTGGAAACACATACACGGTAAGTTACTTCGACAGGGGATATGACGTAGAGAAATGCTGTAAGCCATCAGTTGCATTAGAAGTAGGTATTTCTACTGACGCGGCTAAACAGGGCACTATTGTATATACAAGCCCGAAACCGACATTAAATGTTTGGTCGCAGCGTACGTTCACTTTCACTGCGCCAAACAATGGCAAATATGTAAGCTTTCATGCAAAGGACAGTGCCGGCCGGTGGACGCACATTGATTCGGTAACTATTTCTGCCAATGCATGCAGTGCTCCGTTCAACTTAAGAGTTCGCAACGTAACATCGACCAGTGCGGAATTAACGTGGGATGTTCCGGCGGATCCTGTCTCGTTTCTTAAGATAATCGGCGGGGAAAAAGGCAGTGCCACGGTGATCCGTAAACAACTGGAAAGCACCGACAC
>DASQJI010000847.1:0-3703 GCA_035631175.1 Parafilimonas sp. | reverse complement strand
CAGCGCAACCAAAAAAGTAAATTTTTTCATGATAATTCTTTTTGGATTTAATTATCATGTAAAGCTGCGCTAAGAAAAAGGTTTGGGCAATCGCATGATGATGCGATGTGTGCGCTATACAATGCGGTTGTGAATAGCCTTTGCTACTGCTTCGTTCATGGAGTGAACATGCAGCTTATCGTAGATCTTGCGAATATGGGTACGTACAGTATCAATAGCGATACTTAATTCGGCAGCTATCATTTTATAACTATTGCCTTTTACGAGCGAGCTAAGAATATCTTTTTCTCTTGGCGAAAGACTATAATCAGAATTTGCCCTTTGAGTATGTGACGCAAATGATCGTAAAACTTTGGCTGCGATCGATGCGGTCATCGGTGCGCCGCCTGCATACACTTCCTTAACAGCCTCGATTATTTTTAAAGGCGGTGTGCTCTTTAGTAGATACCCGTTCGCCCCAAGGCAAAGTGCGCTAAAAAGATTTTCGGTGTTTTCAAAAACAGTAAGTATGATGACATTTATTTGGGGCGACGTTTTTTTTATGATCTGTAGACCCTCTAAACCGTTTACGCCCGGCATTTCAATATCCATTAATACAACATCAGGCTGATGTTGCTGCATAATGCGTTGTACATGGTTACAATTTTCCCAGGCACCGCAGAATTTTATCTCATCTGCAGACGTAAGCAGGTCGGCAAGCCCTTCCCTCAACTCAGGCCTGTCTTCAAATACCGCTACTTTGATCATAGATACAAAATTCAACGATCGATTTTTATTTCTGCTCACATCATCATGCGATGGCAAACGTAGCATGAATGCTTGTTCCTTCATGCAGATTGCTCGTTATGGACAGTGATCCTTTGTGCGAAGCAGCTCTCATTTGCATATTTCGTAACCCATTACTATTTGTAATTCCCGCAGCATCGAAGCCCTTTCCATTATCTTTTACTATCAGATGAATTATATTTTTATCTGAATAAAGGTCTATATCTGCGGCGGAGGCGTTCGCATACTTTGCGAGGTTGTTTACCGCTTCCTTAAAAACAAGATAAATATCGCGGCGCAGTTGTTCAGCCACAGGTTGAGACGAAGCCTCGTCGGTGTGCACAAAATGATAGTCGATATTTTTTGCTTCCAGTATTTCTGCCGCATATTCTTTCATGCGGACAATTACACTTTGCATGGTGTCGTTCCCGGGATGTATACTCCATACAATATCCTTCATCGCAAGCATCATGCGCTGCGAACTTTCACCGATCTTCAGAATAAACTCGCCTGATTTGTCAACGTTTTTCTGCAAATTGTTTTTTGCGCCATGTGAAAGGATGTTTATCGCGCTCAGCGTGCTTCCAACTTCATCATGCAGCTCAGAAGATATGCGGTTGCGTTCATCTATCATAGCTTTTTGCTGCTCGAGTTTTTTCTTCAACTGGTAACGGTTAAACAAACCAAAAATGATGATCCCGCTTAAGAGGAAGCCGCCTATCATTATATTGCGCAGCAGCTTTTCTCTTTGCAATTTTTTTTCCTTCAGTTGCCCGTCCTGCTCCGCAAGTTTTCTTTTTTGCTCATTGATCTTTGCGAGTGCCGTTTGTGTTTCAAGGTCGAGGTCCTGTTTTTTTATTTCGAGATTCTGTAACGTACGGGTCTTCACCAGCAGGTCTATTTCATTTTCCTTTTCCTTCGCTGCCAGCAGGTTTCCATTGATGATTGCCTTTTGCTTTTCCAGTTGTAGTTGCTGAATTAATTGTTCGTCTGTAAGCTGTTTGATCTGTGCATCTTTTTTTTCCGTTTCATAACGGGTTTCTATTTCGTTGATTTTGGCAAAGGTTTCCTCATTTACAATGCTGTCCCGGTATTTTATATATTTCCTATAGTTATCGTAAGCTTTATGATAATCTTTTCTTTCCCTGTAAAAAATGTTTATACCCGCGTACACATCCCTCAGGTTTTCACGATTATGCAGCTGCTCTGATAAAGCGATCGCTTTATTAAAATTCTCGATCGCAGCCAGCGAATCCTCCAGAATACCGTAACTAATGCCAGCGGCAATATACCGCCGGGAAAGCATTTCCTTATCGCCAATCTCCTCCAGCAGAACTATGGCTTTTAGCTCTTCTTCCAGTGCCTTTTTGCTATCGCCTTGTTTGCTATACATCAAGCTCAATGCTATGTGCGATTGCGCAATTAATTTTTTTGAACCGGAAGATTGAGCATTTCGCATGCCTAGCTGCTGGTAATTGAGAGCATCATCAGCAGAGTCGATCGCAAGATACATTTGCGAGATATTTGAATAAGCGATAGCTAAACCATAATGGTCATTGGTATTTTTTCTGATACTGATAGATCTTTGTTGATAATAAATTGCCTGCTCAAATTTGCTGAGGTTGTAATACAATGAAGCAATGTTGTCTAAGGTTTTTGCCTGCCCGGTTTTGTCGTTTAACTTTTCATACACCGTCAAAGATCTCATGTGCCAGTCAGCAGCCTGTTCCGGTTCGCCTTGCAGGCCATGCATATAGCCCAGATTATTAAACACATCTGCAGCAAGCGCAGATTCTTCATCAGCCTGCATTTTAAGTGCACTCCGAAATAATGTTTCCGCCTCGTTTTTCTTGCCTTGTTCAGCAAAATACAAGCCCAGTGAATTAAGTGAAGCGGCAGTAAGATCTTTATCCGGAATATTCTGTGCAGATCGCAGAGCGAGCGAATCGTAGCGGCCCATCGCAGCGATGTTGGTCTGTTGATAGGCAATATCGCCCAGTCTCAGATACGCTTGCGCTTCTCCGGCCGGATATCCAGAATGAGTGCCAGATGTAATTACCGCATTGCATATTTGTATCGCGGAGTCGAATTTACCCTGATCCGTAAAAATCTGCGCCTTATTTAAAAAAAGTAATGTATGTATTGAGTCTGCGCCCTCATAATTTTGCTGAGCAGAAATTGAATTTACCGATAGCGCCGAAAGCAATGTTGTAAAAACGCGGATACACTTCGTGTTTTGCCAATAGCAATGTTTTGGTTTTTTTATATCATCTGTATGTGCATGCATGAAAGCAGTAAACGATAACAACATAAAGTAACGACAATCCTGAGTAAGCAGGCATGGTAATATCTATGCACGACGAAAAAAGCATAGCAATAATTGGCGCCGGTCTCGTTGGCTCGTTGCTGTCTATTTTTTTAGCCAGGCGCGGATACAAAATAAAAATATACGAGCGCCGCGCCGATATGCGCAAAAAACAAGTTGACGCGGGCCGGTCCATCAATCTTGCATTAAGCGATCGCGGATTGCTTGCGTTAGAAGAAGTCGGTCTTGCACAAGAGATAAAAGCAATATCGATCCCAATGCATGGGCGTTATATTCATCACATTGATGGCAGCACGGCATTTCAGCCTTATGGTAAAGAAGGACAATACATAAATTCGGTTTCGCGCGCAACGTTGAATATGAAACTAATGGACATATCGGAAGAGCACGGCGTCGAGATGTTTTTCAATCATAGATGTTCATCAATCGATTGGAAAAAAAATGAAATCAAATTCGACCTGACAAGCGATTCGTCCAACCTCGAACCTCAAACATCAAACTTCAAACTGCTATTGGCCGCAGACGGCGCTTTTTCTGCAGCACGTCTGCAGCATCAAATCCAGCATGATAAATTCGATTATCAGCAGTATTACATCGACTGCGGATATAAAG
>DASQJI010000846.1:0-2914 GCA_035631175.1 Parafilimonas sp. | reverse complement strand
ATTTTACGATACTTACCCAGTAAAGTGCCATCCGCATCAATGACCACGGTGGTGTTATGATATATGCCCTTCGTTCTTTTTTCAAATAGCGATGCTACGATCACAATGTTTAGTTCAGCCGCCAGGGTGCTTAAGGTTTCGCTCGTCTCGGCGGGGATCAGCTCAGCGAGCTTGAAGTTGTCATAGTTTTCTTCGTCGCAGAAATATAATGATGCAAACAGTTCTTGCGTACAAACGATTTGCGCGCCTTTCGCTGTCGCTTCGCGTATGCGCTGCATTGCTTTCTCAACGTTCGCTTCTTTATCTGCGGTACAACTCATCTGCACGCCTGCTACCTTAACTGTCATCATTAAAAAAATTTTGTGCGCAAAAATAATTGTTTCTTCACTTTAGTTCTGAGTTTTAAAATCAATTGATAGCATTCCCCCGTTAATGGTCTAATGGGTAACTTTGCGATCTACCATCATTTAATAAGTGTGTCATGAGAAAATTCCTGGTTATCATTTTATTTATTCCTGCGATCGGTTTTGCAAAAACGCAAACTGAATATTACACGATCACTGCATATCATTTCAAAGAGGCGCAACAGGAAGTTGCGCTCGATACGTATTTGCAAACGGCGTATTTACCAGCATTGCATCGCAAGGGCAAGACAGCAGTTGGCGTGTTTAAGCCAATAGCCAACGACACAGCGACTGATAAATTGATCTATATCATAATTCCATTCAAATCCCTTGACGAAATGCAGGCACTGCAAAACGCACTTATGCAGGACGCGACATACATGCTGGCAGGAAAAGATTATATCAACGCTTCCTATCAGTCTCCGCCTTACAGCAGGATGGAAACGATCGTTCTTGAAGCGTTTGAATTATCACCACAAATGAATTTGCCGAAACTTAGTTCAAATAAACAAGATCATATTTACGAGCTGCGCAGCTATGAAAGTCCGACCGAGAGCTATTATCACAACAAAGTAAAAATGTTTAATGCGGGCGGAGAGATTGGCATATTTTCAAGGTTAAACTTCAATGCGGTGTTTTATGGAAACGTTATCGCCGGTTGCCGGATGCCAAACTTAATGTACATGACAAGTTTCGAAAACATGACGGAACGGGATGCACACTGGAAAAGCTTCACCGATGATCCGGCTACAAAAAAATTGTTCGCCATGGACGAGTACAAGAATAATGTTTCTAAAGCAGATATTATTTTGATGCATGCTGCATCTTATTCAGACTACTAATAAACAACCTGGCACGTTTTATCAACGTGCCAGGTTGGAAGTTTCATTGCACACCTCTTTTTCCTCAGAGACAACAAAAACGGAAGGCTCGTACCCCGGACCTTAGTTCACGGTAAAATCAAAACCCACATTACCCCATGCAAGCATTACTTTACCTGCCTTGTCCACAGTAAACGTCATTTTCTCCGCCGGTTTTGACGGAGGCATATTTTTTACATTTACGCGCAAAGCATCGTCCGCTTCTTTGTAGTCAAACGCACCCCACTGGTTCCAGGTCTTGTTAAAGACCACCGTCCAGCTATCGCCATTCCAAATGCTAAACAAGCCATACTTTCCGGCCTTTAGCGGCTTGCCGTCGATTGTTACGTCTTTGTTCACTTCAAAAACGGTTGCTTCGTTTGCGCCGGTACGCCAAACTTTTCCTTTCATTGGCTCAACGTCCTTTCCAATCTCTCTGCCTTTCACAGAAGGCTGGCTATAATCTATCTTAATGGTTACACCCTTTGATGTGGTTGCCGACGCTGTAGCCGGCGGGCTTGGACGCTTGGATTTGTCTTCCTGCGCATGTGCATTTACGGTCATTAATAGAATGCCTGATAACAAGGCAATCGATAAGAATTTTTTCATGATGAGTTTTTTATTGCGCCAAAGTTGAACAAAAAATGTTGTTACAGATTTTAAATCTATTTTAAAATTTACGTCTTCCGTCTTTCCCGTCTTTCTGACTTTCGGACTTTCGGACTCTAATCCTTCAACATCACCTCTCTTATATACTTTACCGGCGCACTTCCATAACTCAGAAATTGCTCATGAAAATCTTCGAGGCTGAATTTGCCGCCCATTTTGTTCTTATACGCTTCACGTAGCGCTAAAATATCGGAGCACCCTGTAAAGTAGGAGCAGAGCTGTACCTGCGATACGGTTGCACGATGATATTTTTCCTTTATCTGTCCGTCTTCCTGGAAAGTCTCGGTCTTCAATAATTTCTTCACGTCATCTTCACTGTAATGCAAACATTGAATTCCATAATCGATCAAAACGTTGCTGCATTCGCGCAACCGCCATTTGTACAATGTAAGCCAAAGCTCAGGAGCATTATTGCCCCAGCCGTTTTCCATCATCATTTGTTCGCAATACACTGCCCAGCCTTCTATCATAGCTCCGTTACCAAATACAGATTTTATTTTACTACCTGCGTTCCTGTTGTTATATACCCCTTGCATACAATGGCCGGGCATTGCTTCATGGATCGAAAGAAACTGCAGTGAGTACGTATTGTACTCCCTTAGCTCGCTTTCAGCATCAGGCGCAGGCATTTTTGACAAGTCCATAATGTTGTAATATGTTGTTCCTGATTTTTGATAAGGCGGGATAAACTGTGCGTTCGCTAATGAAACTCCAGCCATGTACGCAGGCATGATTCGTACTTTTAAAGCATGGGTTGTGTCGTAATTAAAAAGATGTTTACTTATGATGAAGTGTTCAAGGTGGTGGACAAGTTCTTTTGCGGTGTCAACGACGTGCTGCGGTGAAGCATGATTTAATGAAATTTTGTCCAGCACAGCCTTTATCAGCATCAACGAATCATTTGGTTTCTGCTGATCGGCGCAATATTTCGACCACAGTTCATTGGCAATGCGGAACATTTCCTTGTGATAAACATGTTTT
>DASQJI010000845.1:0-2638 GCA_035631175.1 Parafilimonas sp. | reverse complement strand
AATAGTTTGTCCTGCACCCGTGATTAGCCCAACTATGGCAATTGTTTTATTGTTCGCTCCCTTTGACAGTTGAACTGCATTTAATGTGTTTAAGGAAAGATTCACTCCCCCTAAAAGGGAAGATGAAATTCCATACGCTGGCGAAATATAGTTGTAGGAACTCGCTGGAGGCGGACCGTACGTTGGTTGTATCATAGCACACTCTTCTTTAGACAATCCGCTTGATGAAATCCAGCTATCAACCATGTCATCATTCATTGCTAAAATAGCGTCGTATTTGTGTTTGTTATTAATATCTTCTGCGAATCGTCTCCCGGCCGTGTGCTCAATTAAGTAACCAACCGCACAAATTCTATTGTCTTTGTCAATAAAGCAAGGCTTACGACGGTCTTTGTAATCGTAATTGCGTGGAAAAACTCCTGTTGTCAAATAATCGTGCAACAGGTCCAGCGAATGTTTGCGCTTCTGTCGAAGCTCAGGAGACAGGTTAGATACATCCTTGTGTCGCAAAAGATCCTCTACATACTCAAGATGAGTTCGTATTCGCAGATCTTCGTCGGTACGTGCATCCGGTTGGTGCCCAAATTTGCGAATGAAGCTCACGTCACCGAGAATTGCGTTTACTGTTTGCTTCCGGCCAGCATCGCCTGTGTTGCAACTCATCTGTAAAATCCCAGCTATCAGCGATAAGAAGAACAGAGCTTTTCTCATTCGTTTTTTTGCTTTGACATTTATTAAAACATTTCCGTTGCACATAGGCACCGTCATTTTTTACATCCGGTAAAACCTTCAAAAAGTGAGTGTCGCAAAATAGCGAGCCGTTCGTGAAATCCGGAGGATTTGATTTTTTTTGACCTTCAAGTTTCGCGCCGCTAAGGCCACCTTTTCATGGCCGCAAACCAGGTGACAAAAATGAGGCTGCCGGAGCTTTTTATTTATTTAATTTGCCTCAATGCTCAAGCGGCTCGTCATACAGAACTATGCGATCATTAATTCCATTGAAATAGACTTCTCTTCCCACTTTAATATTATAACCGGCGAAACAGGTGCCGGCAAAAGTATTTTGGTAGGAGCCCTCAGCCTGGTCCTCGGCGAACGAGCTGATAGCTCAGTGCTTCTTCAAAAAGACAAAAAATGTTTCGTCGAAGGATTTTTTTCAGCGGAAAACAGGCCGGACGTATTGCAGTTTCTCGAAGCAAATGATTTTTCAGGCGACGATGAAATCGTATTGAGAAGAGAGATCGCTGCTAACGGAAAGTCGAGAGGATTTATAAACGATATGCCTGCCAACCTGCAACAATTGAAAACGTTGACTTCATTGCTGGTGGATCTGCATCAACAATTCGATACGCTTGAGTTGGGCGATTCAGATTTTCAACGCGAGGTACTCGATGCGTTGGCCGGCAACGAAGTACTCGTTGCAGAATACGCTGGCACGTACAAACATTGGCGGCAATCTGAAATTGAACTTCAAAAGCTTTTGTCGCAAAAAAATAATTTTCAAAAAGAGCTTGATTATAACCAGTTCTTATTTGACGAACTCAACGATGCTTCATTGAAGGAAGACGAGTTGGAAGATCTCGATGCGGAGTTGCAGGTACTGAGTAATGCTGAGGAAATAAAAAACGCATTGAGTGCCGCTGTGTATGATCTGAAAGAAAGTGAGCAACCAATACTGCAACTCATCAAACAAATGATAACCCGCCTGCACGGTTTCAGCTCCATCAACAAGGATCTTTCTCAACTGGTTGACCGTTTGCAGAGTAGTCAAATCGAGTTGCAGGATATCACTCATGAACTCGAGGCACTGAACGACGCGGTGAATTACGATGCGCAGCGCATCAATTTTATTAATGAGCGCTTAATGCTGGGTTATCGGCTTCAAAAAAAACACGGCGTAAAAAGCACGTCAGAACTACTTGCGATAAAAGATGAGCTTGAGCGAAAACTACAGGCAGTGTTAAGCATTGACGAAGCTATTATTTCAACCGAAAAAAAATTCAGTGACCAAAAGACACAACTGGAAAAGATCGCGAACGAACTTTCTGCACGACGCAGTAAGGCAATTCCGCTGTTTGAAAAAAATGTAAATTCATTACTGCACAAGGTAGGAATGCCTAATGCGGCAATAAAAGTTTCGTTGACACCATCAGAATTTAATCCGTATGGCAGTGATACGATCGAATTTTTGTTTGACGCCAACTTACCTGCAACAGGCGCAAAAAGCAGCCACTGGGAACCTCTCAAGAAAATCGCGAGCGGCGGAGAATTAAGCAGGCTCATGCTTTGCATTAAATCGCTTGTGGCAGAAAAGATCAATTTACCTACGCTCATCTTTGACGAGATCGATACAGGTATTTCCGGTGAGGCTGCAAAACAAGTTGGAATCATCTTAAAGCAGATATCGGCAAAGAGGCAAGTGATCTCGATAACGCATCAACCGCAGATCGCGGGCAAAGCAGATACACATTTCTACGTGTATAAACACGTAAAGAATGATGCGATACAAACACAGATCCGCCTTTTGAAAAAAGACGAACGCATCCAGGCCATTGCCCAAATGCTGGCTGGCGAGCCGCCCACAGCGGCAGCAATAGAAAATGCAAAGGAGATGATAGCAAGCTCTGGATCGTAAAAG
>DASQJI010000844.1:0-1801 GCA_035631175.1 Parafilimonas sp. | reverse complement strand
CGGTTAAAGAAAACAACCTGATCAACAATCCCGGTGTGGCCATTGCGCCGCTAAGGTTTCTTGCATCAGATGAGTTAATGGGTCGCGATCCTTTTCGGCCGGAGATCAACATAGCCGCCCGGTACATCAGTGAACAATTCCGCAGTTTCGGTCTCAAACAAGTGAGTGGTACAAACGATTATTTCCAAACCTTCAGTATGAATGTGGTCGTACCAGGTTCGAAAGGATCTATCTCGATCAACGGCACCAATTACGAAGTTGCCAAAGATTTCGTGCAGGCAAAAGGTGCTGGCGACGTCTCTTTAACTGCGCCCGCGATCTTTGTTGGAGATGAAACGGAAATTGATTTTGATAAGGTTGATGTCAAAGGAAAAATAGTGGTTACTAACAGGGGCGCGGGCGGTTCAACGGGAAATGCAAAGCGAACCGAAAATAGAAAAGCGCTGCATGACAGGGGTGCGTTGGCGCTGATAGAGCGCTATTCGCCTTCGTTGCCTGCATGGGGTCAGTTACAGCGTTATGTAACGAAGCCAAGAGTTCAGGCGCCTGATGACGTTATGCCCATGTTCATTATAAAAGACGACGGCGCACAATTGGAGACGCTCGCTCCCGGCACTGAAGCCACGATCGGCGTAACAGGTAACATGACAAGGGATGTCCCTGCAAAAAATGTGATGGGATGGGTAGAAGGCACAGATCCTAAATTAAAAAACCAGTTTGTTGTATTATCTGCGCATTATGATCATTTAGGCGTGGCACCGAAACCCAAAGTGGAAGAAGGGAAACTCGACAGCATCTATAATGGAGCAAGGGATAATGCGATCGGAACAACAGCAGTGATTGATGCTGCGAGATATTTTGCGCAGCATCCGCCGAAAAGGTCGGTGCTTTTTATTGCATACACTGCCGAGGAACTCGGTTTGGTAGGCAGCCAGTATTTTTCGGAGAATCCGCCTATTCCTTTCAATCAACTTGTGTATAATCTGAACATCGATAATGCGAGTTATAATGACACAACGATCGTATCAGTCGTCGGCCTCGGCAGGACGTCGGCCGATAATGATATTAAGAATGCGTGTGCTGCGTACGGATTAACTGCGATGCCCGATCCGGCACCGGAACAAGGCTTGTTTGATAGAAGCGACAATGTAAGCCTTGCCATCAAAGGGATACCTGCACCCACCTTCGGTTTAGGCGTGAGAAAGTTTGATTCAACGATCACGAATCGTTACCATCAACTTAGCGACGAAGTAGGTAATTTCAACTTGAGCTACGCGATGAAGTATATCAACGCTTTTATCCTCGCGGCAAAAAATATTGCTGATAACAAAACACAGCCTACATGGGTAGCCGGCGATAAATATGAGGCTGCGTGGAAAGAGTTGTTCAAGAAAGACCTGTAGGATCAATGTAATAACTTTAGTTGTGCATGATTGTTTACATTAGATGCGATAAATTTTTTCTTTATAAAAGCAAAACGGTTGCATGTACGATCTCCCTCATTTCAAAGCTGAAAATTTTCAAGAAGTGCTTGCATTCATGCATGCACATCCTTTCATAACTCTGTGCGGGTGCGGCCAGGACAATCACCCGGTTGCAACACAGGTCCCTGTTATAATTGAGGAAAAGGATGAGAAGATCTTTTTGCATGCGCATGTAATGCGTAAACAGGACCACACGGTGGCGTTTAGCCATAATCCAAACGTGCTGGCGATATTTTCGGGAGCACATACATATGTGAGTGCGGGCTGGTATGAAAATAAGCAGACAGCAAGTACCTGGAATTACCAGGCAGTACATG
>DASQJI010000843.1:0-6699 GCA_035631175.1 Parafilimonas sp. | reverse complement strand
CATGCGCAGTTGGTTACAGGATTTCGCGTATCGCATCAACGTTGAATGGTGGATGTTTGTCGCGGCCGGTGTTGCAGCATTGTGCATTGCGCTGATAACGGTAAGTACCCAGGCGATTCGCGCAGCAATTGCAAATCCCGTACGGTCGCTGAGGACGGAATAGCCTGCGAAAACGCTTGTAGGAGGACAGGATCTTTGGCTGTTTGCATGCATAGCCATTTCCTACTTGCTTTAGCTTCAATCAATTTTTTTTAAATCGTTCGACGGCGCGGTCAACAACCCGTGCAAAAGAAGTCGCTTGGGAAAAGTAATTGCTTCCAAACGTTCAAATCTTATCAGATCGTTTCTTACGCAATCATTGCCCTACAGTTTTCTTTCATTGTGATCCCGGTAACATAGTGCAAAGATCTTTTGGAGAATCAGAAAGAAAACCCCGCATTCTCAATTTCGTTTATTTAGATTTGTCAAGCACTCGTACCCAATGTGCATCCTCAAAAACGATTTTTATGAAGCGTTTCAACACACCCATTCTTTGCTGCGTCGTGATCTCATTTGTTGTGTGCAGTTGCCAAAAAACTCCTGACTCTCAGCCTGGTTCTGATAACATGGCTTCTTCGAATTCAGCCGGTAAACTCTCCGTTGCAAGCCAAACATTAAGCATTCGTCCCGGCCCTGGTATGGGACAGGACGTATACGTATATAAAGAAGCCGGCGTTAAAGCAAGTAATTGGAATAATGTTCCTGAATTAAATGCAAGCGTGTGGGTAACTAACGGGGTCGAGGGTCGCTCGAGCTCGTTTATAAGATTCGACGGCCTCTCCAAAATACCGATTGCGGCGACGGTTATAAGTGCAAAATTGTATTTGTATGGCTTGCCTTCTTCAGTAAGTATTTCCCAGGGTAATTATGGCGATAACGCTTGTTTCATTCGGAGAGTTATAGATCCGTGGAATGAAGCTACCTTGAAGTACTCAAAAGATGGTCTGCCAAAGTCTACAACTGACGGGCAGGCGATCTTGCCGGCATCCACGAGTCAATGGAATTACAACGGTGTTGTTGATGTTACTGCAATGGTTGCGCATATGGTTGGATATCCAACCGAAAATTTTGGCTTTTCAATGAGTTTAGTCACCCCAAAAAAATATCGCGCAATAGTGTTTGGCAGTTCAGAGCAATCGGATAGAAGCCTTCGACCCAAACTTGTAGTGGTTTATGACAGTGTAAGTAATCCTTTGGCAGGTACCTACCTCTGGAATTTCCATCGATGGGATGCGCCGGACAGTGCTTCCGGTTACAGAGCCGATTTGTCTTTCGATGGTGAATCGACCGTTTTTTCGCCGTTATCAGCATCGCAAATTGAAGTTGCAAGCGGATACTATATTCAGCCCAGATATGAAATAACGTTTACCAATAATGGCGGCTTATTAACCAACTTTCATGTTAGCCTAAACGCTGACGATCTTGCTTTGATGGCAAGTGCGGGTGTAGTAGTAACTGCAGGCCCGAGTATCGTGTGGGCCGATCCTATTACGAAAAATTTTGAGTTCGTTTATAGTGTTACTGCCGGTGGCGCCAGTTATAGGTATATCCTCGATAATTATTACAACCCATAGCCGCAATTTTTTGATGAATCAAACCTTCTCGAAAACCTCCAGGATCGTTTTTTTAGAAGAACCTTTCCGGAGAAAACAAAAACGCTGCTGGTAGAAGCTTGTTTTGGTCAACGCCGAAGGTAACCTCAAACCTCAAACTTCAAACCTCAAACTATAACATGTCCGGCGACGCAACAGGCACTGTACGAATCCGTACACCTATACCGCCGTTTACCATCTAAAATCCTTATGTACAACGGGTTCCAACAATGGCATAAACGTTGAAAGCCTTTAAACGCTCTGTAGAACTATGTTCGTTAATCTGAATTTATATGCTGAAAACCTATTTTAAGATCGCGTGGCGAAATTTTAAGCACAACAAGATATTCTCGTTTATAAACATCATTGGCCTGTCGGTGGGACTTGCCTGCTGCATGCTGATAACGCTGTATATTTTAAATGAGCTCGATTATGATAAATATCAAAACAACGCAGACAATATTTATCAAATCGGGACAACCTTCATACAGCAGGGGAAAGAGGAATCGATGCCCAATACACCCGCGCCCATGGGCTCCACGATGAAAATGGAATTTCCGGAAGTTCAGCGTTCAGCAAGATTAATGGGATTGTTTGCTGAAGACAAGACTTTATTACAGTACCGCGATCAAAGCGGCACCCCAAAATCGTTCTACGAAACAAAAGGCGCCCTGGCTGATTCCACGTTCTTCAGAATATTTACCTACAATTTCACCGAAGGCAATCCAGCTACCGCACTCGACGATCCGAACACAATTGTTTTATCAGAAGAGATCGCAAGAAAATTCTTTGGTGGTCAGCCTGCGCTGAATAAAGTGATTCATATAAGCAGCAGCACAAATGGCGATCACGATTTCCGGGTAACAGGCGTGTTTAAACCGATCAACAAACCCAGCCATATCGACGCACGATTTTTTATGTCGCTGATGGGCGGAAGCATTGAGCAGTACATGCGGGAACACGCGAACGACCTGGCGACAAACAACATGTTTTTCACTTACCTGGAATTGAAACCGGGCAGCGATGCAAAAAAACTTCAGGCAAAATTTCCGGCTTTCATGGATAAATATGCCGGCAAAGATCTGAAAGCAATGGGGTTTGATAAGAGACAGTTCCTCGTTGCATTGAAAGACATTCACCTGCATTCGGGCATGGATCAAAACGTGACACCGCCGGGAAGCATGACCTATTTGTACATTCTTGCCTCCATTGCATTCTTCACGTTGATGATCGCGTGCATCAATTTCATGAACCTGTCAACCGCACGTTCTTCAAAACGCTCGGCGGAAGTTGGTATTCGAAAAGTATTGGGTGCAGAAAAAAATTCGCTCGTGCAACAATTTTTGGGCGAATCCATCTTCATGAGCCTGATAGCTTTTGTAATAGCGCTTATCATTGCAGAAATCATGTTACCGGCATTCAACACTGTGTCGGGAAAAAACCTTACGCTCTCTTTTCCTGGTGATCTTTTGGTGATCGCGGCGTTTCTGCTTCTGTCTGTCATTACAGGTTTGTTCGCCGGAAGCTACCCGGCATTCTATTTATCATCATTTAAACCGATTAAAGTTTTAAAAGGCAGGTTTTCAAATTCGCTCGCCGCGGTTTCATTAAGAAAAGGGCTGGTGATTTTTCAATTCATTATTTCGGTCGTGCTGATCATTGCTTCCGTTGTTATCGCGAACCAGATGCACTATTTGCGCACGGCGGATCTCGGCTTTGATAAAGACCAGCAGATAGTTATTCCGCTGCGCAGCGAAACCGCGAAAAATTCATACACTGCATTAAGGACCGAATTACGGAAACAATCCCAGGTTCGTGATGCCGGCGCTTCACTTTATTACCCCGGCATTTTCAATCCAAGTGATAACCTTTTTTATAAAGAAGGCGGAAATATGAATACTGGTGTACGTACCCGGATGAATTGGATAGATCCGAGCTTTCTGCAAACGCTCAACATTAAACCTCTTGCGGGACGCTTGTTCCGCGATGACTTCCCGGCTGACACAAACTTTCGCATCATTTTGAATGAGAGTGCTATCAAAAGTATTGGGTTCAAGTCGCCGCAGGAGGCTGTTGGAAAAAAAGTATTTTTCGACTGGCAGGGGACACATTACGGCTTTGAGGTGATCGGCGTTGTTAAAGATTTTCATTATGAAAATCTGCACATGCCGATCACACCCTATGGTTTCCAATTAAACAATGTACCGCAATACAATTATCTCGTTGTGCATGCAAAGGCAGGCGATATAAAGCCGCTGCTTACGTCAATCGGAAGTATCTGGCACAACCTCAACCCAACGGAACCTTTTGAATACAGTTTCCTCGATGAAGATTTTCAAAAAAATTACCAGGCGGAGACCCGTTTGTCAGCGATCGTTGGATACTTTACCTGCATTGCTATCCTCATTTCATGTTTGGGATTGTTTGGCTTGGCAACATTCAGTGCTGAGCAACGCACAAAAGAGATCGGGGTTAGAAAGGTGTTGGGCGCAAGTGTTACAAGCATCGTTGCGCTGTTATCAAAAGATTTTTTGAAGCTGGTTGGTATTGCAGTGCTCATCGCGTCGCCGCTGGCCTGGTACGTGATGAACAAATGGTTGCAGGATTTCGCATACCGCGTAAACATCAACTGGGCTGTGTTCGTGATAACCACGTTGGCAGCTATGTTCATTGCCTTGTTCACGATAAGCTTCCAGGCAATTCGCGCAGCGATAGCCAACCCGGTACAATCATTAAGAACAGAATAAAGGATTGGAAAATCTGCAATCTAAAATCTGCAATCGCAAATTGTAATCTAAAATCGTAAATCGTAAATCGAAAGATGTTCAGCAACTATTTCAAGATCGCGTGGAGAAATCTATTCAGGAATAAGGGATTTTCCGTCACAAATATTTTAGGACTCACCATTGGCATGACCTGCACAGCACTCATCCTGTTGTGGATGCAGGATGAATTAACCTATAACAAATTCCATCAGAATTATAATAATATTTATCACCTGATGGCAAACCGCGATTTCAACAACCAGGTGTTCACTGATGAGAATATGGTTCTGCCATTTGCACAATCCATACAACAGCAAGTTCCGCAGGTAAAATATGCCGTGGTTACCACACACAGGCAACCGCATATTCTTACCTACGGGGAAAAGAAACTGAAGGAGCAGGGCTACACTGCGGGTGATCACTTCTTCGACATGTTCTCATGGAAATTCATAAAGGGCAATGCAGCCACAGCGTTGCCTGATCCTTATGCCCTGGTTCTGACTAAGTCAACTGCAAAAGCTTTGTTTGGAAACGCCGACCCGATCAACAAAGTAGTGCGCATCGACGATGACTATGATGCAAAAGTGACAGCTATCGTTGCCGACGTGCCGGGCAACTCGACGTTACAATTCGATTTCGTTAATGCTTTTAATTATGACAATGACTACCTGAAGCAGGCGATGACGAACTGGCAAAATTCGTCGTGGGATGTTTATGTTCAAACAGTGCCGGGCGCCAACATGCAATCAGTAGATAAAAAAATCAATGAGATAAAGCAACAACATGATCCAAGTGATAAAAAGATCAGCACATACTTCAATTTCCCCATGAGCAAATGGAGACTGTACAGCGATTTCAAGGATGGAAAGAATGTGGGTGGCATGATAGAGTATGTTAGGCTGTTCGGCATCATCGCGCTGATCATACTGCTGATAGCTTGCGTGAACTTCATGAACCTTTCAACCGCGCGTTCGGAAAAAAGAGCAAAAGAAGTTGGCGTTCGAAAAACTTTGGGGTCCGACAAAAAGCAACTGGTACTACAGTTCTTTTTTGAATCGATGATACTGGCATTAATTGCGTTTGTTTTTTCGATGGTTGCAACTTATTCACTGCTTCCCGCCTTCAACACGCTTGTCGATAAACACCTTGCGCTAGACTTTGGTCAGCCGGCATTTTGGGTGGGTTCTATTGCTGTCATAATTTTTACCGGCGTTGTTGCGGGCAGTTATCCCGCCCTATACCTTTCATCGTTTAGCCCGGCCAGAGTTTTAAAAGGAACGATCCTGCAAGGCAAAGCTGCTGCACTTCCGCGGCGCGTTTTAGTGGTAGCGCAGTTCGTGATCTCGATCTTGCTGATTTCCGCAACGATCATCGTCTCTCAGCAAATACAACATATCAGGAACCGCGACATCGGGTATGATCCGAATAACCTGATCATGATATCTTCAACACAAGACATCCAGAAAAACTTTGCGGTGATCAAACAGGATCTGTTGAAGACTGGCTTGATAAGCAGCGTAACGAGAACTTTTTCGCCCATTACGGAGATCTGGTGGAAGATGCCCGGCCCTGACTGGGACGGCAAGCCGGCAAATGCAAATATTATTTTTGCAGGTTTCAGCGGCGACGTTGATCTTTCAAAGACACTTGGAGTGAAAATGCTGCGGGGAAGAGATTTCTCGGGGATGCCGTCTGACTCAAACGCCGTGCTATTGAACAAGGCGGCCGTTGAAGTCATGGGTCTGAAAAATCCGATTGGAACACAATTGCGCTACGGACGACATTTAACAGTGATCGGGGTAACGGATAATGTTATTATGGAGTCGCCTTTCAAACCTGTGGACCCAATGATCGTATTTTTCGATCCTAACGGAGCCAATTCAATTAGCATCAGGTTAAACGCATCCGTTCAGCCACAAAAGGCTTTGACCTCTATTGAACCGATCTTTAAAAGATACAATCCTGCTTATCCATTCGATTATCAGTTCGCGGACGCGGAATTCGGCAAGAAATTTTTGACTGAAGAACTCATCAGCAAACTCACAAATATTTTTGCGGGACTGGCGATCTTCATTTGTTGCATCGGCCTTGCAGGTTTGGCTTCATTTACTATTGAAAAACGTATTCGTGAGATCGGTATTCGGAAAGTGTTGGGCGCATCCGTGCAGCAGTTGCTAATGCTTATCTCCAAAGAATTTCTAAAGTTGGTTTTAATAGCTTTTATAATAGCGGTGCCGCTTACCTGGTGGCTCATGAACGACTGGCTGCAGAAGTATACTTACAGGATAGATATCAGCTTATGG
>DASQJI010000842.1:0-2434 GCA_035631175.1 Parafilimonas sp. | reverse complement strand
GATGAATTTTTCCAGTTGTTGCAACTGGTCTGCAGGAATGAATTGCTGCTGTTCTATGAAAGCAAGCTCTATCAGGCCGTAGTCACTAAGGTGATTGATGAATGATAATTCTATATTGTAATGAAGACAACATTCATTTGCAGGTATCATATTTTCTTCGAGCATACCATGATCTTTTAGTTTCCAAAACGTGTGTTTTTTACTGGGTTCTATTTTCCGATTCGGCTAACTGCCTGAACAATTCTTTTTGTTTTTCATTAAGCCTTGTTGGCAGCTTTACCTGCCAGGTCACAAACAAGTCCCCAAATTCTCCTTCTTTTTTGTAGACAGGAAAACCTTTTCCCTTCAGGCGTATCGTACTTCCGTTCTGCGTGCCCGGATTCACTTTCAATTTTATTTTTCCACTCAGTGTATCCATGGTGACCTCACCGCCCAACACTGCTGTGTACAAATCCAGTTCCACCGTTGTGTAAAGGTCATTGCCCAGCCTCTTAAATTTTGCATCGGGTGCAATTACAAATGTGATAAAGAGATCACCGTTTGGTCCGCCATTTACACCCGGGCCGCCGTGGCCTTTCAATTTGATCACCTGGCCATCTTCTACACCCGCAGGAATGGTGATGCGGATGTTCTTTCCGTTTACCGTCAAAACCTGTTTGTGCGTATGAAAAACATCGCTCAATGCCAAATGCAGTTCGCTTTGGTAGTCGCTGCCACGGAATTTTACATCGCTCCTGGCTGATCTTCTTTTTCCAAACAATGATTCAAAAAAATCCGAAAAGTCGCCTTCATGCTGCCCGCCGGAATAAGTATAGTCTTCCCAATCATGCGATCGTGCCTGCGATTGGCGAGCTTTTTCAAACTCTTCAGCATGTTTCCAGTCTTTCCCGTACTGATCATATTTCTTTCGTTTTTCCGGATCACTCAATACTTCATTCGCTTCATTTATTTGCTGAAATTTCCGGTTCGCTTCCTTATCGTTTGGATTGAGGTCAGGATGATATTTCCGCGCCAGTTTACGGTAAGCCTTCTTTATTTCCTCTTCATTTGCATTCTTATCAAGGCCCAACGTTTTATAATAGTCTACGAAATCCATAATTGTGTTTTGCGCGCCGTGCGGCAACGAAATTTTGTGTTACAAATGAAGATATACAATTTTTATACCCCTGCTCCTCCTTCAATTTCGATTTCAATGAAACACGATTTTTAACTCGTTAAATTTACCGGCCCAAAGGCAGCAAAGAAGAAACTCCAAGAAACTAATTTTATCAAGCGAATGCTCAAGAAAGAACAGCAATATGAATACATAGATAAGCGCTGCGAGAACGCGACGCTCGCTGTAAAGAATTTTGGTGAAAATAAGGATCATGAAGAATTACACAAGCTCAGGGTGGAGATAAAGAAGCTAAAAGCATGTGCCGCTTTTACCTCAAAACTGGCGGGCGAGCATTACAAAAAAAAACTTCGACCCGTCAGCGAGATCTTTAAGAAGGCGGGAGAGATTCGCACCGCACGCCTGAACCTGGCAACGTTAAAAAAATACCGTATTCGCGCAACTGCGTTCAGGCAGGGACAGCTCGCGATAGGCGAAAATGTGGCTCAACAATTCAACACTTCCTCCGGGCGATATACACAAGTTATCAAATCTACGTGCGATGAGTTGCGCGATGACTGTGGTGATATCAGCAATAAAAAAATACGCGAGTTCTATTCAAAAAAGATCGAACTGCTTTCTATGTTTTTTACAGAAAAATTCGATGAGGGGAAGCTGCATGAAAGAAGAAAGATCATAAAGAGGCTTGTTTATGTAGACAGCTTGCTGCCTGATAAATTGAAAGCGGAATTAGCGATAAATATTCCTTACCTGGACACGCTCCAGGATATTATCGGCAAGTGGCATGATGCTCTTGTAATAATCGACCTGCTGAACAAAGCCGGAACTGGTGAACAAAAAACGGCATTACTGCTCCGTGAAAAAGAAGGGTTGTTGCAAGCGGTCAAATTACTCGCAAACCATTTTGAAAAAAACATATCGATCAAAAAAACTTTGTACACTGGCCCCTGACATACGATTCGAATCTGCAACCATCAGATGATCATATTTGAAGTTGATAATTCCCTCTGTATTTTCTTTTTACAAACTGGTTTGCCGGCTCAAAATTCGTAACGCGCATATTCTCTCCGTCCCATAACAATTGTTTACGACCCGGGTAAGTCGCCTTGCCCTTGGAATCGTTTTCGCTGTAATTATAACTGCGCACAGCAAGATTGCCCATGAGCACTGTTTCGGTAAGCGGGCCGCTCTTGTCAAACGACGAGCTGGTGTAGGCGCCGTAACCTTGCTTGCATGCATTTACCCATTGCGTTTGATGGCCCCATTCGCCGCGATCAACGAAGGGAAATTTAGATGTTGGAAGGGTAACCTCTTTCATCA
>DASQJI010000841.1:0-2803 GCA_035631175.1 Parafilimonas sp. | reverse complement strand
TTCATCAAACAATTTAATAATTATATCGGCGTGCGGATCTCGGGCGATTATGCATTTCTCGGTTACAGTGACATCTATAGCGATAATGAAACACAGAGAAGACGCAATCTCAGCTTCAACACCAATGTTTGGGAAGTTTCTCTGAGCGGCTACTTTAATTTCTTCAAATTCATGCCTGGAGTGCAGGGCTATAAATTCACACCATACCTTGCGCTTGGTGTTGGTATTTTGTCGTATGATCCTTACGCTTATCTCGACGGAACAAAATATTATTTACGGCCATTGGGCACCGAAGGCCAGGACAATCCCAACTTTCCGGACAGAAAAGAGTACAGCACGATGGCAATATCTTTTCCGTTCACCTTTGGAGCTAAGTATAGCCTTAATCAAAACATAAACGTGTTTGGGGAACTCGGCTATCGCTTTACCAATACCGATTACCTCGACGATGTAAGTACAACTTACGCCGGGCCTGAAGCATTTCCGCCTGATGCGAACGGCAATCCGAGCGTTGCATTTCTTTTGCAGGATCGCAGTTATGAAACCGGTGAAGCGATCGGTATCAAGGGCAGGCAAAGAGGCAACAGTGCACAGAAGGACGCATACGTTTTATTCCATGTAGGTGTGTCGTTCAACCTCAGCTCCTATCGTTGCCCGAAAGTGCAGAACGCACCTTCAAACATTCAATAGCCATTCATTCTTTAGCGATTTAATAATTCAGCCACCGTCTTAATTTATTAACTTTGGCGTTTTGAGAGTTATGACGGATGGTTTAAAGGACATGATCGACCCAACGAGATTGCCACAGCACATAGCGATCATAATGGATGGCAACGGGCGCTGGGCAAAAGAAAAAGGGCACGACCGGCTATACGGCCATTTCCATGGAGTGGAAAGTGTTCGAAACATCCTTGAGGGCTGCGCAGAATTAAAGATCCGCTATCTTACCCTTTATGCCTTTAGCACCGAAAATTGGGACAGGCCGAAAGATGAGGTCGACGGCCTGATGGAGTTGTTGGTTGACACCATCCGGAAAGAAGTTGCCACACTCAACAAGAATAACATCAAGCTCCATGTGATCGGCGATATGAATACCTTACCGGTGTATGCACGCCGCGAGCTTGAAGAGGCGCTTATCGAGACCAGCCACAATGATAAATTTAATCTCATTCTTGCCCTCAGCTACAGTAGCAGGTGGGAACTCGTGAATGCTGTTAAGAATATCGCCGTCGATGTGAAGGCAGGCAAATTGCTTCCGCAAAATATCACCCAGGACACCCTGCAAGGTTACCTGGCCACAAGTGAGTTTCCGGATCCCGAATTAATGATACGCACGAGTGGCGAGTACCGCATTAGCAACTTCTTACTATACCAACTGGCATATGCAGAATTGTATTTCACCACTACTCGCTGGCCAGATTTCAGAAAAGAGCACCTTTTTGAAGCGATATTGGATTTCCAGCATCGCCGCCGTCGTTTTGGTAAGACCGACGAACAATTGATCGGCCAAAAACAGGAGCCGCTCTTGCACTGATTATCAGTTTTGATTTAACAAACACTTTTAATAATTCCGGCTAATTTGCCGCAGCTTTGCCGGCAGCTTATTCCAGATCATGTTGACACTAAATTCAAAGAAATAACCA
Organism: Parafilimonas sp.; assembly: GCA_035631175.1. Classification (GTDB taxonomy): domain Bacteria; phylum Bacteroidota; class Bacteroidia; order Chitinophagales; family Chitinophagaceae; genus Parafilimonas. Next base: position 1,160 of record DASQJI010000841.1, on the reverse strand, counting down.
ACTACCCGGATGCGCGATTCGTTCAGAAATTGTTTCCTGTTTTTTTTCTGCCTTGTGTCAGCACAGATAGGATTAGGACAAAATGAGACGCAACCGCGCTTGGATACAAGCCTCAACCCATTATCACAGCCAGACACTACCGCCGTTACGAATTTTAACCAGGATACAGTTCCGCCCGTAACTTCTTTGAGCCCCGACCTGTTGAATATTTTCAATCAACCTGTTCCCAAGAAGTACCGTATCTCGGATATAAAAGTCACGGGCAATAATTATTTCGATCAAAATCTTCTATTGTCAATCGCGAGTCTAAGTGTAGGCGATGAAGTAACACTTCCCGGAGGTGATAATTTTTCGAAAGCAATTACAAAACTGTGGTCCCAAAATTATTTCAGTGACGTAGCTATCTACATAACGTCTTTAAAGGATGACGCCATCACGGTGGAAGTGAACGTAACGGAGCGGCCCCGTCTTTCGAAATTTGAATTTAAAGGCATAAAGAAGTCGGAAGTTGATGACCTGTCACCGAAGACAGGTCTCGTTGTAAACAGGGTGATCACAGAAAACCTCAAGAGAACTTCATCAGATGCGATAAAGAAATTCTATGCTGACAAGGGATACCGTAATGTTGACGTGTCGATCCAGGAGATCCCCGATTCGTCCGCACAAAATTCTTCGAAGCTGGTTTTCGTCGTCGATAAGGGAGACAAAGTAAAGATCAGCCAGATACACTTCGTAAACAACACAGTTAGCGAAGAAAAACTGAAAAGCCAGCTTAAGGGCACGAAAGAAAAAAGCCACGTGACGCTTTACCCTTCAAAAGATGAAACAGTTTTCAATGACACGCTCAAATATAACTTTCACGACTACGTGCATGAATGGGGATTTTTGTCTTATACGAAAACCCGCGAATTGTTAGAGCCCTATATCAAGATCAAGCCTTTCTCTTCAGCCAAATTCGATCAAAAGAAATATACAGAAGATAAAGAGAAAGTTCTCGATTATTATAACTCTCTTGGTTATCGCGACGCAGCGATCGTGCAGGACACTCAATATGTGGCTGCAAAGTCGAACAACATGCACATAGAGATACAGCTCGACGAAGGCCATAAATATTATTTCGGAAATATTAGCTGGAGTGGCGCGACCAAGTATTCAGACTC
>DASQJI010000840.1:0-6428 GCA_035631175.1 Parafilimonas sp. | reverse complement strand
TGCAGGGATCGGCAAAATGTTCATGAATGCAAGTATGATGGATAGAATAGCTGTGAGTGACCAGAATGAACGCCAGTCCCATTGGCTGGCAAAAAGCTTTCCTATGCTGATGACACTGCCTAGAGACTCGCTCGCTTTTACCTGGCCGGTTATTATCAGTTGGAGGCCTTTGATGTTCTTATCTAATGTTGAGAAGCATTTATCGATCCCAACTGGGATTGATTCGCCAAGCGAGTAAGAACGATGGATAGTACCGAACAACTCGCTCGGGCTGACTGACTGAAAACCGACCTGGGTATTTTCGTTAAGTTGTGCTTTCACAACTAAAGTATCCTGGCCGCGCCGGATCGTCAGGGATATAACTTTATTGGCAAAAGATTTTTTCAGGCTGTCGAATTCGTGAAAATACCGGAATGGCTTATTGTTCACCGCGATCACGGTATCCCCTTTTTGCAAACGTCCTTCAAGAAACTTTGCCTGGGATGTAATAACGGAATCCACAATTACGGGGAATTGCACCTCCACAAAACCGGCCAGTTTGTTGTGATTTAGAGCGTTCTTAAAATCATCAGGGATCGTAAGATTTTGTGGTTGCCCGTTTCGTTTTATCTGGAGAGTTTTGCCTTTTGAAAGGATTATGTCGGCAGGTATAGTAAAAAAATTATTGAAAGGTTTATCGTCAACGGCAAGCAGCAGATCACCGTTTTGAATACCTATCGTTCTCGCCAGTGAATCAGCATATACTCCGTATGTTAAATTTTGCGGCGGCAGAAATTCGTCGCCCCATTTGTAGGTGATCATAATGAACAGAAATAAGGCAAGCAAAACATTCATTATAACACCCGCCACCATAATGATCAATCGCTGCCATGCGGGTTTGCTCCTGAATTCATAAGGTTTCGGGGGTTGTTTTAGTTGCTCTTTGTCCATGCTTTCATCGATCATCCCCGAAATTTTCACATAGCCGCCAAAGGGCACCCATCCAATTCCATAAATGGTTTCCCCTATCTTTTTTTTCCAGACACTGAACCATGGGTCAAAAAACAGGTAGAACTTTTCGACACGGCACTTGAACCAGCGTGCGGTCAAAAAATGGCCGAGTTCATGCAAAGTAACAAGTATCGAAAGGGAAAAAATTAGCTGTAAAGTTTTAATACCTATGCCCGGCCAGTCTATAGATAATAAGGTCATGTTTAAATCAATTCCTTCAGGATCTTTTATGTGATAAATATATCTCCGTGATCATCATTCCCACTTTTCGGGGTGCAATGATAACACTTCATTTGTTAATCAAACAATATACTCTGACCAAAGGTAATTTGCTTCTCGTGTGCTGATGTTTTGTTGTATGATGTCCGGACGATTATGTTTTCACAAACTACGTTTGACGGAGAACACTTTATAACTGTATCAAAGAGGCGGCAAAATTACGTGCCTCTGCGTCACTGTCAAAGTATTCTTCAAGGCTTGGCCGTTCGATGAACGGTACCTTACTCATAGTTTGTTCTACCATAGCAGTTATATCGAGGAAGCCTATACGGTTTCGCAAAAACGCAAAAACTGCAATTTCGTTCGCAGCGTTCAGCACACACGGCATGTTGCCGCCCTTGAACAAGGCCTCGATAGCGAGCGTTAAATTTCGAAACGTTCGCATGTCAGGCTCTTCAAACGAAAGGGTGGATGGTTTTTTGAAGTCATAACGCGGATAATTACTTTGAATACGCTGAGGAAAAGCAAGTGCATATTGTATCGGCAACTTCATGTCAGGCAAGCCCATTTGCGCTTTAATGCTGCCATCTTCAAATTGCACCATGCTATGTATGATACTTTGTGGATGAATGACCACCTGTATTTGTTCCGGGTGAAGACTAAATAACCATCTTGCCTCGATCATTTCCAGGCCCTTGTTCATCAACGTGGCCGAATCTATCGTGATCTTTGCACCCATTTTCCAGTTGGGATGCTGAAGAGCATGGTCGCGTTTTACATTCACGAGAAAATTGGGTTTTTTACCAAGGAACGGTCCGCCACTAGCGGTCAAAATGATCTTTTCGATCTTATTACGCCCCTCGCCAACCAGGCATTGAAAGATCGCGGAGTGTTCGCTGTCAACCGGAATAACCGGGACTCTCTTTTCATACGCCTTTTGCATCACAAGCTCACCGGCAACCACCAAAGTTTCTTTGTTGGCCAGCGCCACTGTTTTTCCCGTGTCGATTGCGTTGAGCGTAGGTTTGAAACCGGCATAACCGACAATAGCTGCTAGCATAAGGTCGTAGCAATCCATCAACGCCACTTCACATAATGCGCTTTCGCCGGCGAAAACTTTTATCATCGTGTCTGAAAGCGCATCTTTTACCGTTTTATATTTCTTCTCGTCTGCAATCACAACAACAGATGGATTAAAAGCGAGCGCCTGCTCGATCAACAATTTTTCGTTGGTATAAGCGGTAAGAATTTCTGCAGTGAATTTGTCGGGATGCGCTGCGATCACTTCAAGAGTCTGTCTTCCTATTGAACCGGTAGAGCCAAAAATTGCAATGCGTTTCACCATATCAGCAGCCGTTGAAATCTGTAAAGATAAATTAATAAAAGTCATACAACGCGAAGGCATTTTGATCCGTATGTATTTATTTTCAAAATAGTTAAATCGTTATCCGATCGGGGAGATTTTAGAATACCATTTATATTTGCACCCTGATCACTTACAACATATCCTAATTCATAACTGATATCTGTGAAGAATTACTCTCGTGTTCGTGCCTTACTAAACTCTGTCTGCCTCGTTTTTTTAGCGATCATATTTTTTAGTTTGAGTGCCTGCCAAAAAACGCCGGACCTTTTGCCTGACAATCCTTACGATAATCCGCCTGATACGAATCCACCGGTCTTTGCCGGTTCTCATTACAATATCATTTTTATATTGTCAGACGACATCGGGTATGAAGTACCAACTTACTCCGGCGGTCAATCTTACTCTACGCCGAGCCTTGATTTTATGGCTGCAAACGGCACCCAGTTCACCGAATGTCACGGCAATGCGCTTTGTTCACCGTCGCGTTTTATGCTGGCAACAGGTAAATACAACTTTCGCAATTATGATCATTGGGGCATAATGGACACGTCGCAACGTACGTTCGCAAACCTGCTGAAGGATGCCGGCTACACAACTTGTGTTTCGGGTAAATGGCAGTTCGACGGCGGAGATGCTTCTATACGCAAATTCGGTTTCGACAAATACATGGTGAATAATGCATACAATCTGCATGCTGACAATGAGGAGGAAGACAGCTATTACAAAGATCCGCAGATATATGTGGATGGTGATTATATGCCTGCTTATAAAACATACGGCAAATACGGAGAAGATTTTTTCAGGCAGTACGTGTTTGATTTTATTGACAGCAACGCGCATAAAAAGCCCTTCTTTGTTTATTGGGCAATGAATCTTTGCCACGCGCCTTTTTCTCCAACGCCGGATGATCCGGAATTTGCGAGCTGGGACCCGAAAAAACCGAGGGAATACGCAGATACTTTGTTTTTCCCTTCTATGGTTAAATACATGGATAAAGAAGTCGGCTTGTTGCTTGATAAGTTAAGAGCTGCAAACGTTGAAGACAGTACAATCGTAATTTTCACTGGTGATAATGGCACGACAAATATTCTGCATAGCCTTTGGAACGGAGAAGTTATTCCGGGCGGAAAATCTTATCCTTCAGAAACCGGAACGCACATGCCGCTCGTGGCCTATTGTCCTGGAACGGTTCCCGCTGGTGCTACTGACACGAGCCTGATCAGCTTCGTTGATTTTCTTGCCACGTTTGGAGAAGTAGCGAATACAAAAATCCCAGGCAGTTATGGCATCACAGACGGCCTTAGTTTTGCACCACAACTGAAAGGGGAACATTATGCCCTGCGCGATTGGATATTTTGTCATTACACCGGCTCAGAAAAATTTTATGGCAACCCTCAGCATCTTAAACGGTGGATCCAGGACTACACCTACAAACAATATGACGTATTAGTCGGCCCGAAGAGTCAAAAGTTTTACAATTTCGTTTTGGACCCGGGTGAACGGCACCCTATATCTCCTCAGCATATGACGCCTGAACAGCAGGCGATCAGCCAGAAGTTCATGAGCACGATGTCCGGTTTGCATTGATCCTGTTTGTCCGCTTTTTTGCGGAGCCTTCATTTTTCTGCTGCGCCTGATTTCTTGTATGAAGTTTGCGACGCAAAAATTGTTTCAATTCGAATCATGGACAAACATTTTTTCAGTAAGCAAACGTCGTATGAACAGCTATTCAAATGCGCGAAGACATTTTGTTAGGACTGGATTAATTGCGGCATCGGGACTGACCGCCCTCCAGTTATTCTCCGGCTGCAGCAGCGAAGAAGACGAGGGGCAGAAAGTTTCTCCACCGGAAGATCTTATGCAGGAACATGGACTGCTCAACCGGATACTTTTGATTTACGATACGTGTAAATCACATCTTACCAACAAAACATCTTTTCCCATAGCAGCATTAAGCAGTGCTGCAAATATCATCAGGAAATTTGTTGAAGACTATCACGAAAAGCAGGAGGAAAATTATTTGTTCCCGCGTTTTCAGAAAGCAAACCAGTTAACCGATTTAGTAAACGTGCTTTTACAACAACACCAGGCGGGAAGAAAATTGACCGACCAGATTCTTCAACTTACCAAATCACAAACAGCGGCAGACGCTGAAAGTGAAAAGCTAATTGAATTAATTAGCTCGTTTAACGCAATGTATCGTCCGCACGAAGCAAGAGAAGATACTGTATTGTTTCCTGCATTTCGAAAGCTCGTTTCCAAACATGAATACGACAGTTTGGGAGAGGAATTTGAAAACAATGAGCACAAATTGTTTGGCAGCGATGGCTTTGAAACAATGGTAAATAAAGTTGCCGAAATCGAAAAGGGATTGGGCATTTATGAATTGTCTAAATTCACTCCGCAGCTATAGTTGCGTCGGTAGGGCGGTTGGTTTTTGAACTGTTGCTAAGCTTCTTTCATGCGGATCGTATATTCGAGCAGGTCCTCCGCGATCTTTCTATCGTTGCTTAGACGGGCTAATTTGTTTTGTCCGCCGAGCCTGCCGATCGATTTCATATAGTCAATGAAACCATTTTTTCTTACAGGGATTATTTTTAAGCGGCTTAAGATATTTCCGCTTACAAGGTCATCGTAGTAAATATTTTTTTTGCGGAGGTTATCATCGATTTTCAACGCAAGCCCATCAAGGTCTTTCGGGAGTTCCTCGAATTCTATCAACCATTCATGATAACTTTTCCCTTCTGACTGCGCCACCATTGGCGCAACGCTGAATTCAACAACCTTAACTCCTTCTTCGCTGGCGGCATTCATCAAAGCCTGCTCAACTTCTTCTGCAATTACATGCTCACCAAAAGCCGAGATGAAATGTTTTGTTCTTCCCGTAATGAGGATGCGGTACGGATTCTTACTGATGAACTTTACCGTATCTCCAACATTATAACCCCACAACCCCGCGTTGTTGCTCACGATCAGTGCATAATTTTCATTCAACTCAACGTCCTTCAAAGTAATGCGTGTTGGGCTGGGGCCATGAATTTCATTTGCCGGAACAAATTCGTAAAATACGCCTGAGTCTGTGTTCAATAAAAGGCCTGCTGCATCCTGTGTATCCTGGAATGCAAAAAAGCCTTCGCTCGCAGGAAATACTTCAATCGAGTCAACGGGCCGTCCCACACTTTCCGCCAGGCGCGATCGATAAGGTTCAAAACTCACACCGCCATATACAAGCACAGACAAATTTTTGAAAACCTCACCAATTTTCTTTCCAGTCAGCGACATTATTCGGTCGAAATACATTTGTATCCAGGGCGGGATGCCGCTGATAAGTGTCATGTCCTGGTCAATCGTTTCTTCAACGATCTTATCAAGCTTCGTTTCCCAGTCTTCTATGCAGTTTGTTTCATAGGAGGGGAGCTGATTGCTGCGGAGATATCGCGGAACGTGATGGTTCACTATACCGCTTAGCCTGCCGGTTGGAATGCCACCGACTCGTTCGAGTTCGGGTGAACCGCTGAGAAATATCAATTTTCCATTTGAAAATCCTGTGTTGCCCGTTTGAGCCATATAGCAAAGCAGCGCATCTCGTGCGGTGTCAATATGATTTGGGATCGAATCTTTTGTGATCGGTATATATTTTATTCCGCTGGTAGTGCCGCTCGTTTTGGCAAAATAGATCGGTTTGCCTTTCCACAAAACATTATGCTTCCCTTCCTTTATCCGGTCAATATAGGGCTTAATGTCTTCATAATCCCGGACCGGGATCTGCTGCGTAAAATTTTCGTACGACTGGATAGATTCGAACTTATGTTCCTTGCCAAACTCCGTATTTTTTGCCGTTTTTACGAGCGAT
>DASQJI010000839.1:0-5362 GCA_035631175.1 Parafilimonas sp. | reverse complement strand
AGGAAAATGGAAATTTATGCGGGCATGATCGACAACCTCGATCATAATATCGGCAGGCTGATCCAATATCTAAAAGAAATAGGAGAGTACGATAATACTTTTTTTGTTTTTCTTTCTGATAACGGGCCGTCTTCAGCGGATGCAAACCTCACGCCCGATGATCACGATCCTTATCCATACATGGGTACCGCGAATTCATTCGTTGCATATGGCTCGCAATGGGCGCACGCTTCAAGCGCAGTGAATAGTTTTTACAAAGGCTATAGTGCCGAAGGTGGTATTCACGGCCCGATGCTCATTAAAATGCCGAAGCAACAGAAAGGTAATATTATCGATACCGCATTCACAACTATCATGGACCTGGCGCCCACGTTTCTTGAACTCGCACATGCAAAATACCCGGCAGATTACGATGGGAAAAAATTGGTTCCTTACAAAGGCACTTCATTACTGCCTTTATTGAACAACGAAAAAACTCTTGTGCACGACGGCGATTATGTTATGGGATGGGAACTGTTTGGCAGATGTGCGATCAGAAAAGGAAAATGGAAGATCACAAAAATAGAACCGCCATTCGGGAAAGGTGTTTTTCAACTCTATGATATCAAAAACGACCCGACTGAATCGCACGATCTGTCTGCACAATATCCGGACAAATACGAGGAACTCTTAAACGCCTGGAAAGTGTACGTAAACGAAAATGGAGTGATCTTGCCGGGCGGAAAATAAAAAGCATCAAACTCTGTTGATTAAGTTTAAACCTGTCGTGCCATTAAGATGGATCAGAAAAATTCTCTAAAGCTAGTTTGCTGCCGGCACATATGGCAACCACAGCGCCGTCATGCCCGGCCCCGACCGGGCATCTGCTCTAAGTAACATTAGAGACCAATATATAAATCTTTCCACCCGGGATTGAAATCCGAAATCAATTTCTTCTTCAATGATCGATTCCATTTTTTCAGTTGCTTTTCTCTTGCGATTGCATCCTCTATTTTGCCAAATGTCTCATAATAAACAAGCTTGTTACAATTATATTCTGCGGTGAATGAATTTGGATAAACCTTCGTAATAAGCTCTGGAATTCTTGTAAAAAGGTCAGAAGTCACGCTAACGTACAAGACTTCGTGATGCACATTTGTTTAGATATAGACTGTCCCTCCATATTGCATAAACTAAAGTTAGCAGATTCCCGCCTTCGCGGGAAAGACGTGCGGTCCCGTTCATGAAACTTGAACACTATTTTACTGCAAGGATCGCGATCATTTGACTCGACTTTAATAGCACAATGCGTTAAGTTTGATGCTTGACGAAAAAGATCTTTTAATGTTTATCGCCGGGTGGTGGTAGAATAAACGGTGATGGCTGCGGAACAATTGGTTCCAGTTTTTTATTGGCGAGCCCCGGGTGATCTGCCGCTATAAAGTTTGCTCTGAATGCAAAATATGTCATCGGCATCAGCGGACTTGGATCTCCGTTTGGCTCCGAGATGTTTCCGCGATACGGGTTCAAATACTCCCAAACAATTTTTCTGTCTGGCGTAACTTCAAAGAAACGCGCTTTTGGCCCTTCGTTGATAAACGTGTTGCCGCTTTTTAACCGCTCCGCTCCTGAGATAAAACTGCCCCAAAAAGAAATAGTATCCGGAGCTATATAAGTCCAGGATGGTTTTTCAGGTCCAAACGTTTTGTTTTCTTGTAAAAAATAATTGCCCTTAGTATCAGTCGGAGGTTTGATCTCTACGATCATGGAGTAATTCATGCTGTCTCTGTAAGGAATATCGTTGTCATAAATAGTTAGGTCGCCTTCTCCTGGGTATCCTTTTTGTACCCACCGTACATCGTGCTGGCCAAAGAGTTGTTCGTTTGTTGAATCACCTCTTTGATAATTCTTTGGATTTCCCCAGCGATAAAGAAAATCTCCGCCCTTGCCCCAGCGCCCACCTTTATGAGTTGCGGCCTGTTGCGTTGACGTGCTGTGATCAATGATAAAGACCTCACTCAAGGCAGGTGAACTGAAAACAATTTGATCAAGATCTGCGTTATACTTGATAGCATTGAAATGAAAGATGTCGGCTCCAAGATTTCCTGCTGTGGCATTCGGCCCTTCCATTCCTTTTGACTGCAAAATTTCTACGCTGTCCTGCGTGATGGCCGGAGGCAATTTCGGGCCCATATTCACATCCAGCAATTCAGGATGATCTGCAGGCTTTCCATAATTCGATTTCTTTGCATCAAAATCCTGGATCAGGTGATCTTTTAAATGCCATTGCCACACAACCTTTCCTCCCTTCTTGCCGTCAGGCACGATCTCAATGATCTTCTCTAACCATGGCCCATCTTTCGGTGTTTTGTCGGGCATTCTGCCCATCGCGATCGCTTTATCATAGTTTGTTGCTTCATACGCTATGGCAAGTATATGACCATTGGGCATTACTGCGAAGTCATGATGTATGATCTCAGTATCATCAGCATATTCAAAATTCCAGAGTATCTTATTGTCCCAGCTAACTTTTTGTAACCTGCCGTACGGCCCACCAAAACCAAATGTTGGAAAATCGGGATCAAACACACCGACAACGATGGATCCGTCATTTTGCAGGTAGGCATTAAATGCTCCGTAACTGCATTTCCATTGGTGCACAACATCGCCTCGTCGGTTAATGAGATACACATAAGGAGAATTTGGTACGGCAAACATTACATATCCGTCCGCAAGTCCCTCGTTGTTCACTTTAAGGCCGCGCGGAACATGCAAGCCGAACATGTTTCTTCCTGGAGGCGACGCTGGTTGGCCCACGGCCCAAATCGACAAGCACGTAAATATGTAAAAAAACAAAAAATTTTTTCTCATTGAACAGTAGTTTATAAGTGATAAGATGATTATTGTCTATTTGATTATTGTCTGTTGCCTGCAGGCTGTGGCATAACGAATACTTTAGGTTGTGGATCTAAGGGTTCGAGTTTTTTATTTGCAAGTCCCGGGTGATCTGCAGGAATAAAATTCGACCTGAATGTAATGAACGCTAACGGCATCGGCGGAATGGGATCGCCGTTCACCTTTCGCGCGTCTCCGCGGTAGGGATTGATATATTGCCAAACGACTTTACCATCACTCGTTACTTCAAAAAATCTCCCTTTAGCGCCTTCGTTGATAAACGTATTACCATTCTTCATGCGCTGTGCACCGGAAATAAAGCTGCTCCAGAATGAAAGCGAATCCGCTGCTTTGAACATCCAGACCGGTTTGTCGGGCCCAAACGGTTTCCCTTTTTCCATCACATAATTGCCTTTGCTATCTGTAGGCGGAACAAGTTCAAACACGCTCGAGTAATTTATGCTGTCGCGTGAAGGGCCGTAATGGTTATTGTTGAATACCGTTAAGTGTCCTTCACCCGGGCATCCCTTTTCGATCCATCTAACATCGTGCTGTCCGAATAATCGCTCATCGGTTGAATCTCCTCTTTTATAATTCTGCGGATTACCCCAGCGATACAAAAAGTCGCCACCTTTTCCCCACCGGCCTCCTGTGTGACCAGCGGCCTCCTTGCTGGTCGTGCTATGGTCTATAATGTAAATTTCGCTCAGATGCGGAGAACTGAATACGATCTGGTCCAGGTCCGGGTTGTATTTGATCGCATTGAAATGATAAACATCAGAACCTTCGTTGTCGAGCGTTTGATTTCGCCAAATTATTCGTCCCTGCTTTTTCAATATGTCAAAACTATCCTGCGAAATTCGGGGCGGCAAAGGTTCGCCAATGTTCACATCTAACAGTTCGGGATGGTCTGCCGGTTTTCCGTAGTGCGCTTTTTTTGGATCGGTGTCCTGTACCAAATGATCCCAAACATGCCATTCCCAAACAACCCTTCCGTGACGCTCATCCAGTGGTTCTATTTCAACGATCTGGTCAGGCCAAAGGCCGGCTTTCGGTATCAATTCGGGCTTTCTGCCCGCTGCCAGCACCTCGTTCGCAGACCTCGCTTCCCAGGCAATGGCAAGGATATGTCCGTTAGGCATCACGGTAAAATCGTGGTGATGAAGATGCTCTTCATTAGCATATTCAAAATCCCAAATCACTTTGCTGTCCCATGTAATTTTTTCTATTCTTCCAGCTTCGCCGCCACCGGCAAAGATTGGAAAATCGGGGTCCGCTGCATTTTGTATGATCGAACCGTCGTTCTGCAGGTAGGCAACGGTAGACATCGAGGCATAATTTCCTTTCCATTCGTGTACAACCTCACCTTTACGATTAATGAGATAAATGGATGCAGAATTTGGAACTGCAAATAGAACATAACCATCAGCAAGTCCGTCAGTTGTCTGAATGAGGCCGCGCGGAATACCGATGCCGAACATGTTCCTGTCTTTCGGAGGAGCTTGTTTGTTGGCGGCGCTGTCGTTCGGGTTGCCTTGTGAAAAGGACACTATCGAATAAAATAGGAAAAAAGAGAAAACGCACATCTTTTTCATATCGGAGTAGTTAAATTTGATCAGTTGTGATTTGGTACCTGAAGCTTGCTAAATTATTTTTTAAACCTCGAAATAAAAAACTGAATTTGATATTTTTACAGGTATCTTTAAAACCTTTTTTCAAGTAAATCAAAACAAACTTCAATGTCAATTAAAATTATCGGCGCCGGGTTCCCCAGGACCGGCACAAATACACTTAGAGAATCTCTCGAGATGCTTGGTTTCAATAAGACGTACCATATGAAGCAATTGCTTGTTCACCCTGAGAATCTGCATTATTGGACGACATTAAGAGAAACGCACACCACGGACTGGGACGGACTTTACGACGGCTATGAGGCCACAGTAGATTTTCCATGTTATCCATGGTATAAAGAGCATATGAAAAGGTATCCCGATGCTAAAGTTATTCTTAGTTTGAGACCGTTTGAGGATTGGTACACGAGCTTTTCCAGCACAATATGGAAAGCACAAAATCCGCCGCCGGAACACCAGGCGGCGATGGCAGAACGAGTGGGGTCAGATCCGCGGCTCCAGAAAGTGATGAAGGTTATGGACTTTGCAAAGGTGGCTATTATCCACGATCATTTTCACGATCGGTTTGCAGATAAAGAGTATATGGAAAAGGTTTTTAACGATCACAATGAAGAAGTGAAGAATTATGTTCCTGCAGATAAATTACTCGTGTATGATGTTCGCGAAGGTTGGGAACCGCTTTGTAAATTCTTAGATGTAGAAGTGCCGGGCGAACCGTTACCGCATACCAACAAGAAAGAGGATTTCCAGGCGATGGTAGCAGAGTTGATGCAAGGACATTTGGTTTGACGCGATTATGTTTTCAAACGGCTTTAATAATTTTTCGCCGCTCCGCATGGGGCGGCGAATTCATTTAG
>DASQJI010000838.1:0-2825 GCA_035631175.1 Parafilimonas sp. | reverse complement strand
GCCTGCATCGAGTAGTTCATTAATTGTGCTGAAGATATTTTTTCTAGCGGATACCAACACTTCTGCATCCTCGTGGCGCATTCCTTTTATTTGCCTGAAACCAAGTCGCAATGCGCAATAGTCTCCTGACCTTTCTTCGAGCGTGTTATCCCAGGAAGAATAATTTACATCGATGGGTCTTATTTCAACACCATGTTTACGGGCATCACTAACGATTTGCGCCGGTGCATAAAAACCCATCGGCTGACTGTTGAGTAAGCCACAGGCAAAGACATCGGGATAATAACATTTGATCCATGCGGATACATACACAAGAAGTGCAAAACTTACGGCATGGCTTTCGGGAAACCCATAGCTGCCAAATCCTTCCAGTTGTTTAAAAACACGAAACGCATATTCTTTTGTATACCCGTTCTTCAACATGCCGGTAATTAATTTTTCCTGGAATTGAGTCACCAATCCTTTTACTTTAAATGTGGCCATGCTTCTCCGCAACTGGTCTGCTTCTGTTGCTGTGAATCCTGCTGCTACAATTGCAATGCGCATTGCCTGTTCCTGGAAAAGCGGAACGCCAAGCGTACGCCCCAAAATTTGTTCTAATTCTTTTGAGGGGTATTCAACCGCTTCCTCATTATTTCTGCGACGTAAATACGGATGTACCATATCACCTTGTATAGGACCTGGTCTCACGATCGCCACTTCAATCACAAGATCATAAAAATCTTTTGGCTTTAATCTTGGCAACATCGATTGCTGCGCACGGCTTTCTATCTGAAATACACCTATGGTATCAGCGCGACTTACCATTTCATATACTGCACGATCATCCTGCGGAATATTTGCGAGCGTTAAATTGAGATCATAATGTTCTTTCGCCAGGTCAAAGCATTTGCGTATGCATGTGAGCATACCTAAAGCAAGTACATCTATTTTCAAAAATCCGAGTGCATCGATATCATCCTTGTTCCATTCAATACACGTTCTGTTTTCCATTCGTGCATTCAGTATAGGGCATAAATTCGAAAGCTTTTCCTGCGTGATGACAAAACCTCCTGTATGCTGGCCAAGTTGTCGCGGAAAACCCATGTATTGTTCGGTGAGTTCGAGCACTTTTTTCAAATGATCATCACGTGGATCGATTCCCTGCTCCGCAAGGCGATTTTCTTCAAACCATTCTTCTGTAAATTCCCACACCGATTTAGACAGGCGATTAACTGCATCAACGGATAAACCCATCGCTTTTGCTACATCGCGTACGGCGCCTTTCTGGTGCTGTTGAGTCACTGTCGCTACAATAGCTGCCCTGTCGCGGCCATATTTATTGTAGATATATTGCATGACCTCTTCGCGGCGCTCATGTTCAAAATCAACATCAATATCAGGCGGCTCATTTCGTGCTGAAGAGAGAAACCGTTCGAATAATAAGTCAAATTTTGTTGGATTGACAGATGTTATGCCGAGGCAATAGCAAACGGTGGAATTCGCTGCCGATCCACGGCCCTGGCACAGAATGCCCTGTTGCCTGGCGTAGCGAACAATATCATATACGGTAAGGAAATAAGAAGCATAATTCATTTTTTCAATGAAATCCAGCTCGTGGATAATAGTTTCTTTTGTCTTTTGAGGGATATCATCACCAAATTGTTCTGTTGCACCCAGCCACGTAAGCATGGTTAATTCCTGCTGTGGCGTTCTGCCTTCAGTTGTAAGTTCTTCAGGGTATAGATATTTCAAACTATCGAGACTGAAGTTACAAGCTTCAGCAAGTTCCCGGGTTCGGTTGATCGCATCAGGATATTGCCTGAATAACCGTACCATTTCATCTTCCGGCTTCAAATATCTTTCTGCGTTTTCATGCAGAAGAAAACCTGCTGTATAGATCGTACATTTTTCGCGGATGCATGTTAACACATCCTGCAACTCACGTCTTTCACGATTATGATAATGCACATCATTGGTAGCGATAAGCGGAATATCAAACTGTTTAGCGAGCTGAGAAAGACGAAACAATTTTTTAAAATCATCACCCTGGTACGAACGTACCGCAGCCAGGTAAATTTCATTACCAAAAGCCTCGCAATATTCCGCAAGAATTTTTTTAAATGAGTCATCGAAATCGAACATTGGGTCTAACGCAGAAGGCGGAATAACAATAAACTTCAATCCTTTCGAATGCTCGTACACATCGGTTTTGTACAGATCACATTTTCCTTTTTCCGTTCGCAGATTACCTTTTGTGAGTAATGTGCATAGTTGTTCGTAAGCCTCTTTGCTTGTTGGATAAGCTAACAAACTTGCGCCATCAACCAGGTCCAACCGGCAGCCTGTAATAACTCTTATATCTTTTCCTTTTGCAGCAGCGTATGCGCGTACAATACCAGCAAGTGTGTTTCTGTCCGTGATCGCGATCTCACCATAACCATAAGCCAATGCCTGCTGAACCAATTCCTCAGCGTGAGAAGCACCTCTTAAAAAACTAAAATTTGTTGTTACCTGTAATTCAGTATAGCTCATCGTTCATTTTTTTATGCAAAAAACCCATGTATGAACCATGAAGGAATTTTATCTGCGTCATACTGACCTTCCCGAAAGATCCAAAAGCGTTTGCCTTCTTCATCTTCTACGGTGTAATAGTCTCTCAGCGATCCTTTTTCTATCCACCATTCGGGTTCGATCCGTTCCGGGCCATCCGCTTTTTCAACCTTATGCAGCCTGCCTTTATACCGGAAGGTCATTGGAGGATAATCAGGAATCGGTGCCATTACTTCAACTGCATGGGGCACTGGTAAAAGTTGTATAGGACGCGGCCTGTCGTTACGCCATGC
>DASQJI010000837.1:0-6027 GCA_035631175.1 Parafilimonas sp. | reverse complement strand
AAAATATATTTTCAACGACCGCGTCGAAGTGCCTCTGTTTAAGCCGATGCTCGGAGACAGCGCAGGTGTTTTTGGCGCCGCTGCGCTTGTTGCTGAATAATGTTTGTTACGATCGTTTTTGCAGTAAGACTAATTAGCCGGCAGTATGATCGTAAAGATCGCTCCTGCACCCGGAAACCCGGTCGCCTTGATAGTTCCTTTATGATTTTCGACGATCTTTTTACAAATCGCCAGGCCAATGCCGGTACCGTAGTATTCATTTCTTCCATGCAGCCGCTGAAAAAGCTTAAAGATATTTTCCGCATACTCCTGTTCGAATCCAATTCCGTTATCGGCGACCGTTATTTCATAACACTGCTTAGATTTTGTAAACGGATGGTTTTTTCCCGGCACGAGCGTGGCCGAGATCTTTATCACAGGTGGTACATTTTCGCGGCTATATTTTAGAGAGTTTTCGATGATGTTTGAAAACAATTGCTGAAACTGCAAAGGCACTGCCTGTATCGTTGGCAAATTGCTGAACTCGATCGTTGCATTTTTTTCAGCGATCATTTCGGCGAGATTCCTTTGTACCTGGCTTATTGTCACATTCAGATCGGTTGCCTCATAAATTATTTGCATTGTATTAGTGCGCGAATAATTTAGAAGCGCCTCTATCAACCTTTGCATTCGCTCAGCCGCTGCAGTGATCCGGTCGAAATAATCAACCGTGTCTCGTGGCAGTTGCTCCTTTCCTTTCGACAAAATGAAATTGCAGAACGTTCTGATCTTACGCAAAGGCTCCTGCAGATCGTGGCTTGCGACATATGCAAATGAATCAAGCTCCTTATTTATTTTTTGAAGTTCTTCATTATTTTTCTCTATTCGGTTCGCATATTCTTTCAGCCTGTCGTCATGAAATTTCCTTTCGGTAAGATCACGGGTCACTTTCGAAAAGCCAATGATGTCACCGGCTTCATTATGCAAAGCGGTTATTACTATACTCCCCCAAAACTTAGTACCGTCTTTTCGCACGCGCCATCCTTCATGGCTTGCTTTGCCGGTCGTTACCGCTTCGGAGATCAGTTTTTCCGGAAGCTTACGTCGTTGGTCTTGCTTTCGGTAAAATACGCGGAAATTTTTGCCGATAATTTCGTCCGCCCTGTAACCCTTTATTTTCTCAGCGCCTTTGTTCCAGTTCTGAACAAATCCATCTTTATCAAGCAACAGGATTGCATAATCTTCCACTTCACTGATCATACGATGATAGCGCTCTTCGCTTCGTTTCAGCTGCGCGTTTTTTTCGGCCAGCTGTTGCGACAAGAAATATTCTTCCGTTACGTCGATCGAAATATTGATCAGATCTTCAACTTCATTCTCGCTCCCGCGACCGAATATTGTTCCGAATGTATGGAACCATCGATATTCTCCGTTTGCATGCCTGAGCCGGTACTTGAAGTCAACCACCGGTTCCGGCGAACCCGGCGCCTGGTTATCCGCAGCCTGAAGCGCACGGGAATTTTTTTCCGTGATCGTTTGCAGATCGTCGGGATGAATTATCTCAAGGAAAAATTCTATTCCTTTCTCCAGCGCGATGCGACTGTCATAACCGAGTAAAGTCTGAAGCGCATTATTGATGAATGCGTATTTGCCGGTTTTTACATTGTAAACAGCGATCAGGCATGGCGTTACGTCTGTAATTTTTTGAATAAACTTTGTTTTCTCACTGAGCTCTTCTTCGTTTAACTTTTGGCTTGTAACATCCTGCAATGTTCCGAACATCTCAAACGGTTCCCCATTATCGTCAAGTCGCACCTGTCCTCTGGCGTGCAGGATCTTTATCTTCTGATCTTTCAGGATTATCCTGTAATAGAAATCGTGCGGGCTGCAAGTTTCCTGCGACAATTGCATGATGTTATTGACTCGCTCACCGTCTTCGGGATGGTTGTATGAAGCGATCTTTTCAGATGTGATGCTGCTTTCTGGCTCCAGTTCATAGATGCGATAAAGTTCGTTCGACCAGCTCAGCCGATGCGTGCGAAGGTCCCACTGCCAGTTACCAATATGACCAAGCGCCTGCACCTGCTCACTGATGTCCTTGTTTATGCTTAAAAGTGTTTTGAACGAAAGCGAATCGAGTTCAGCGGTAAACCTGTCTAATTCGTCCATCACATTTATGTACAGGTCAAGGTCAGACGTGTACAACGGCAACATATGCCGAAAGCTACGACGTCGCACAAGGCTCAGGGTCGTGATGTCTTCGGCTACTACCTGGTGACGCGTAACGACCGGCAATTGATTCGCTATCCATCTTTTCAGCGACAACGTGATGTATTCCTTCGCACGATTATCAGCGCAATACTCAAGAAGTTCAGTCAGCGTCTCTGTGCCTAATTTGATCATTTCCGCTTCACCTGATGATTCAAAAAATTTCAGCAATGGCAAGTTTAAAATGCGCGACAGCCGCAACTGCTCTTCAACGAGTTGTTGAACGTTATTTTCCAAAAGAAACCTTGCATATGCAGGAAAATACTTGAATTGCAAATACTCAAGGGCGCTTTCTTCAAGGGTCTTGTCTG
This sequence comes from Parafilimonas sp., assembly GCA_035631175.1. Taxonomy (GTDB): domain Bacteria; phylum Bacteroidota; class Bacteroidia; order Chitinophagales; family Chitinophagaceae; genus Parafilimonas. The sequence goes on along the minus strand of DASQJI010000837.1, from coordinate 3,469 downwards.
AGGCCGGGACTACCAGAAGGTTCTCACCTGATGCATTCATATCGAAGAAATCAAAATTTTACCGACAGAATAAGTGCTAAAGTTCATAAATCTACTTTGAACACCTGAGACAAGCGAGTCAATCTTTTCACATGGCAGAGGTCAAAGATACTTACCTTTAAAAAGAAATCATTCAGAATTAAACCAAAAATTCGTACATGAGAAAAGCTTTCACAGCCGTAGCGCTGTTGTTGTTCGCCTGTAATCAACCAACCGAAAAAAAATTTTTGCAGATGCCCGATCTTGAACAACAGAATTTAAAGGGCAATATCACGCGGATTGAAACAACCACTTACACAGTAGACAGTACAGGGAAGATGGGTGCGATGGATACCTGTTGCAACTATGTGCAGGAGTTCGATGCGAATGGCTTTTCAAGCAGGTATGAATCGAAAGACAGTAAAGGAAAGGTCACAAGCGAGCAATTATATACGCACAGCGACGATGGTCTCTTTACCGGAATGACGACGATGGAAAATAATAAGACCGCTTCCTCGATGACGGTGGACATCGACAAAGACCGGAAATACAGCGTCGCGAAAATGCTTGATTCAACCGGCAAAATCACCTCTTATTTTGACAGCATCACAACAAACGAATTCGGGCAAATTACAGGTGGAACAGAACACCGTCCTGACGGCAGTTTCAAAGGGTCTTTTGCAAGTACATATCAGAGCCACTTTTTTGTTGGAAATGAATCGAAGGATAGCACAGGTAAGGTAGCATATCGCAGCAACGCGAAACTCAACGATAAAAATGAACAGGAGCAATTGACCGAAACAAATTTTGGAAAGGACTCAGCAACGACAACCGTTACGACGTATAAATACTCCGACTGGGACGATCATGGCAACTGGCTTCAGCAGACAACTTATAATGATAAAGGAAAGGCTACAAAGATCATAAGGCGTACTATAGCATATGCCGCCGACAAAAAATAACTGTCCGGGCTTTATAAAAAAAATCCCGGCGCATATTGGCCGGGACCGTTTGATAAAAAGAGAATGTATAGTTGATTAAAAGTTAATTATACCACGTTGCGGGCAGGAAGTTATGCGGGTCGATCGAGAACTCTTTTTCAGGAGCGATCGGAAATTCGCCTACTTCCAGTTGCACGAAGGAAAAGCCGGGTCTCATTTGCCATAAGTATAATCTTTTGTTATCTGGCGCCTCGAAGACCTCAGGCAATAATTCCTGGATCAAACCATTTGCACAAGCTTCTTCGAATTGTTCCTGCGGAGTAAGATTTTTCCTCTCATTGTCTTTTTCGCACCACTGCCTCTGAGCAAAAGAAGTGTTCGTCATCAGCAAGATCTCCTGTTGTGTAGAATTTGTTTTCATTTCTCAAAATTTATTCTAATTATTAGATGCAAAACGATAGCTAAAGGAAACATTTGCAAAGAAAAAAATTGCGTTAAAATAATTTTTTCACCACCCTTGCGGTGTAGCCAATTGCGACTTCCATATTGTTTAACTTGCGGCAATGCATGATTATTTGAAGGGACTGAATGAACCCCAGCGCGAAGCGGCAACCCACATAAATGGGCCCCTCATGATCGTAGCAGGCGCCGGCAGCGGCAAGACGAAAGTCCTGACAACCCGAATTGCCCACCTGATGGCAAATGGCGTCGACTCCTTCAACATACTCGCACTTACATTCACTAACAAGGCGGCTGCAGAGATGAAGGAAAGGGTTGAACGAACCCTGGGAAACACGGAAGCAAGAAATTTATATATCGGCACCTTTCACAGCGTTTTTGCGCGCATACTCAGAAGTGAAGCTCCGCGACTTGGCTATCCAAATAATTTTACGATCTACGACACAGACGACAGCCGGTCCGTGATAAAAACGGTCGTACATGAATTGCTTTTGGATGATAAGTTATACAAAGCAAATGTTGTTCATAACCGCATATCGGCTGCAAAAAATGCGCTGGTGGGACCAGACGAATATGCAAACGATTATTACATCCAGCAAGAAGATATGCGCACCAACCGACCCGCGCTTGCGCAGGTGTATAAAGCCTACCAGGCGCGATGTTTCAAGAACGGAGCGATGGATTTTGACGACCTGCTTTTTAAAATGTATGAACTGTTGCGCGACTTCCCGGCGGTACTACACAAGTACCAGCATAAGTTTAAATATATTTTGATCGATGAATACCAGGATACAAACCCGGTGCAATATCAAATCACAAAGCTACTGGCAGCAGTACACGAGAACATTTGTGTAGTGGGTGATGATGCGCAGAGCATTTACAGTTTCCGCGGCGCCACGATCGAAAATATCCTCCAGTTTCAAAAAGATTATGACGATGTAAAGGTGATCAAGCTCGAGCAAAATTATCGGAGCACGCAAAGCATTTTGAACGTTGCGAATGAAGTGATCAAAAATAATAAAGGGCAATTGCCAAAAGTATTGTGGACTGAAAACGCGCAAGGCGAAAAGATCAAACTGGTTCGCACGATGACCGACAATGATGAAGGAAAGTATATTGCGGATACGATCAAGGAACAAAAACTTCGTAACCATTTTTACAATAAAGATTTTGCGGTGCTCTACCGCACAAATGCGCAAAGCCGCGCATTCGAAGAAAACCTGAGAAGAATGGGGATCGGTTACAGGATCTTTGGAGGTGTCAGCTTTTACCAGAGAAAAGAAATAAAAGACTTTCTCGGGTACTTGAGAGTAATCGTGAATACAAGGGATGAAGAAGCACTAAGGCGCATCATCAATTATCCTGGTCGCGGAATAGGCAAGACCTCCGTTGAAAAAATTGTGATCGCAGCAAATGAACAACGGATCACGTTTTGGGAAGTGCTCACGAGAGCTGGCGAGTTTGGATTTAAGGCAGGAACCCTCGAGGCTATCCAAAATTTCGTCACAATGATCCGGTATTTCCAAAGCATGCTGCAGGAGAAGAATGCTTATGACGTAGCCGTACAGGTAGGCAAACACACAAACTTCATTAAAGAATTATTCAACGACAAAAGCACGGAAGGGCTGGCGCGATATGAGAACGTACAGGAATTGTTGAACTCCATCAAAGAGTGGACGGAGAGTCCTTCAAATGAAGAAGGAGAAGTGGGTGATAAGCGCTTAGGTGCATATCTCCAGCAGATAACTTTATTAACCGACGCTGATGAAGGCGATGATCGTGCGGATGTAGTAAAAATGATGACCATCCATTCGGCTAAGGGACTGGAATTTCCGGTTGTGTTTGTCGCTGGTTTGGAAGAAACCCTTTTTCCAAATGCAATGAGTATAAACACGCGCGAAGAGTTGGAGGAAGAACGCCGTTTATTTTATGTTGCTGTTACGAGGGCGCAAAAACATTTGCACTTGACTTATGCCAATGCGCGTTACCGTTTCGGCAGCCTTGTTCAAAATGAGCCGAGCCGATTTTTGGAAGAATTGCCAGAAGCTTTT
>DASQJI010000836.1:0-4994 GCA_035631175.1 Parafilimonas sp. | reverse complement strand
TCAAAACTGAACCCTCGCAACGTCATTCCCGCAGCTTGTCCCTCCTTAACGGGGAAAGCGGAAATCCCCGTCTACGGAGCATTATATAACGAAAGAATTTCTTGTAATAGGCGACATTGTATTTAGCAACTGTTGCAATCCACAATCCAACATCCGAAATTCTAAGAGATACCCGATCATTGGCATTCCGGATCTATTAAGCCACCGTTCGGGTATGACGGTGAAAAAATAAATTAAAATAATTGCCGACTTGCCATTCCTTTCAAAAAAAATTTTACAGCGTCACCGTTTCGTTTCATTTACCGGTAACATGCCATAAAAAAAACCGCCTGCTTATAACACGGGCGGTTCAATGATCAAACAACTAAATTTTTTATTGATAGCCCGGGTTTTGTTCAATATTCGGATTGGCCTGCAACTCTGATTGCGGTATCGGGGCGATCCTGTGATAATCTGTATAAGGTATCAACAACGGACCGGGAATGGCGCCGGGGTTGTCGAACCGGTTAACATCTCTTTTCAGACGGTTGAGGTCATAATAGCGGTCGCCTTCAAACGCAAGCTCCTTTCTTCTTTCAGTAATAATATCTTCCAGCAACGCCGCACCACTGGAGTTGTAACCACCAAAAGAAGGGTCTCTTGCCTCGGCAACAGCGTTCAGGTATAAACGTGCAGCATCCTCGTCATCAGGCCACGATGCTTCGGCCGCGATCAAATACACTTCTGAAAGCCGGATGACTTTTATATTGTCCCTGTCCGCTGTGTTGTTCGCATTCTGGTATTTATAAACTATTACGGCGGGCGTGCCTGCCTTTGTATAATAAGGTATCAGCACAGATGTACGCACATCGGTGGGGCTATACAAATTATACAGGTCTTCAGATGCATACAGGTCCTGGTAAATGCCTGCATAGAAGCCACCAAAATCGTCACTGCCAAGATTATTGATGATATCAACGTCCACTTCAAACATCACTTCCACCGCATCAGTATGAATACCCGGTTCTGCCCAGAAATCAGCGTAGTCTTTTGCACTTACCAGCGAAAATTCGCTGTTATTTATTACATCTTCTGCTGCTTGTTTTGCGGCAGCGTTATTGCCCATGTACAGGTAAGTTCTTGCCAGCAATCCTTCGATCGCGTATTTGCTTAAGGTAACAGAGTTCGTGTAATCCGGGGCATTATTAAATGCAGTGGTGAAATCGCTTACGATCTGGTCATATACCTGCGCCACCGTATTACGGGCCGGCTGAATATAAGGGTCATAATGTAAAACGATAGGAACGCCGGGCAGGCTTGGGTCATCGGTATAAGGCCGGGCATACGTGGTAACCAGTTTAAAATACATCAGCGCTCTTAAGGCATACGCCTGCGCTTTCAGTGCGTTTACATTATCGCCCGGAATGTCCGCATCAATGATCGTATTAGCGCGCAGGATCACGGTATACGCGGCGTTCCACATTTCAGTGTAAGTGGCATCGGTGGCCGTGAAGTTGTATTGATATTGCGGAATGTATCGTCCGGAATTTTGTACTTCGAGAAAAGCGTTATCTGCCTGCAGGTCGCCGATGACCGGCCAGTCGCGACCATATACGCCTATGTCCCGGAGACCGGCATAAGCGCCATTCAATGCAGTTTGCATGGAAGCTTCATCGGTGATGGCTGTGGGCGTCGGCACACGGTCGAACGGGTCTCTGTCTGTAAAACTTTTAGAACACGAAAAAAATATAAGAGAAAGAATACTGAAAAGAAGCGCGATCTTATTCATTTGCTTTTTCATCTGGTAATTTTTTGTTTGGGTTAGATTAAAAACCAACTTTAATACCTGCTGTTATTGTTTTCGGGATAAACACATCAAAGTCGTTTGTGCTTTGAATGCCTGTTTCGGGGTCGAGCGGCAACAGGTCATCTTTCACCCAGGTAAACAGGTTGGTGCCACGCAGGTAAACAGAAACGCTTGCAATATTCCATCTTTGTATAAGTGATGAAGGCAGTGTATATCCTAACTGTATATCACGCAACCTTATGTAATCTCCGTTATACAGGTAACGTGTTGACGGCGAATTTGAACTCAGGTTACCGCCGAAGATGATCTTCGGGACCTGTGTGATATCACCGGGTTTTTGCCAGCGGTTCAACTCATTAGTGAACTGGTTTAAGAAACCGAGGTACGCACCGTCGCTCATTGCGTATGTATCCCAGATGTCGTATACATAATTTCCAAAGTTGTAATACAACATCGCTGAAAGGGAAATGCCTTTATAAGTGACCGTGTTTGTAAACGATCCAAAGTAGGTTGGCGATGCCGACTTCCCTGTTAATGTGTATGGAGCCTTGTTGATGTCGTTTGTAGATTCCTTCGATGATCCGTCGGTGTACCAAAGCGGGTCACCGTTATCCGGATCTACGCCCGCCCACAAAGGCAGGTAAAATTCCTGCACGTCATGGCCTTCCGTAATATTGAATAACCCGTTTGCAATAGGAGCATCATTGTACAGGTCCAGCACTTTATTCTTATTGTGCGCCAGCATAAACTGTACGTCCCATGAAAAATCCCTGTTCGCAAAGGGCTTTCCGCCGACTGTAATTTCATAACCCCTGTTCTGAATACTTCCCACATTCAGCAACTGGCTTGTAAAGCCTGAAGTCCCCGAAAGAGGTACATTCACCAGGAGGTTAGAAGTTTTCCTGTCGTAAAAATCAAAGCTGCCATAGATCCTGTTATTGAGCAATGCAAAATCGAACCCAACGTTGGTTATTTTATTTTTTTCCCAGGTGAGATTGCTGTCGCCGATATTATTGGGTGCGCTGCCCGGAGAGCCTGCGTAATTAAAGCCGAAACCATAAGTAGCGAGGGATTGATAATCTCCAAAACCAAGTGCGTTGCCGTTTTCTCCATACGATGCCCTTATCTTGAGCAGGCTGATAAGGCTGTTATCCTTCAAAAACTTTTCTTCACTCAGGTTCCATGTGCCACCAACGGAGAAAAAGTTGCCCCAGCGGTTATTCGATCCAAACACAGATGAACCGTCTCTGCGAAAACTCCCTGTAAGCACAAACCTGTCTTCATAATTTACAGTAAGATTCGAGAGATAAGAAACGGTAGAGTTTTCATTGGGCACCGATGTTGCGGTGATCGGTTTGGCTGCGGACGCCAGATATTTTAAGCGGAGATCGCCAGGAAAATTTTGTCCGCCGGCCTGCATAAAGAAGTTGTTATAGTACTGCGATTCGTAACCACCCATCACATCAAAATAAAAATCCTTCTCCTGGTTCAGCGCATGCCTGAAGTCAAGCAGGTTAGTCCAAGTCCAGTCGAACACACGCCGGTTTGTTGCAAAAGCAAGCCCGTTGTAGTTGTAGCCATCACCGTAAAAAGGGTTCAGGTAAGAATCTTCAGGTATGGTTAAATACTCAGCGCTGTAACGGCTTGTAAACTTTAATTCGGGGATAATGGAATATTCGCCGGAAAGATAGCCGCGCAACTGGATCTGCTTTGCAACACTGTTGTCGAGTTCCGCAACGGCAACGGGATTATAAGGTCCTCCGTTGGCTGGGAACTGTCCATCCGGGTCGTTATCGCCATACCTTAATGAGCCGTCATCGTTATAAGGACTATACCAGGGCACCAGGAAATAAGACCCGATCACGGGGTTGCTGAAATTGCCACTGTTGGTTGGCGTGTGCTGCCTGCTGTAGCTTCCATTGATGCCGGTGGTGAGGGTGAATTTTGTGTTAGGCTTATGCGTTAATGAAATACTTCCGTTATAACGCTTAAAGTCAGACGTTATCACGGTGCCAACCTGGTCGAGATAGCCGGCTGAAGTATAAAATTGCGTTTTCTCATTTCCACCGCTCAGGCTAACATTGAACTGCGACTGGTTGCCTGTTTGTGTAACCACATTATACCAGTCGGTATTTGTTTTTGTGTAATCTTTCGGAATGCCCAATGCATTTTCGATAAGATAATCTGCTTCGTCATTATCGGCAGCATATCCTGCATTGATCAGCGATTCGCGAAGCAATTCCTGGTTTTGAACACTGTTGAGGCTTTTGTTTTTGTCGTTGAAATAAGCGATATTATTCGAACCGGTTTCCGCAGAAACATTCAAAACAGTTTTACCGGGCTTGCCTTTTTTAGTCGTTACGATGATCACACCGTTTGCGGCTCTTGACCCGTATATAGAAGTGGCGGCCGCATCTTTCAATATACTTATGCTTTCAATGTCATCAGGGTTCAAACCGCTTAAAGCATTTGCGGTGGTGGTATTGGACGTAAGGTCGCCGATGGTTGCAATAGCACCATCAATCACCCATAAAGGCGCTGCACTCGCGTTGATGGAACCGATGCCGCGTATGCGTACGTTGGTGGCAGAACCGGGCGCGCCCGACGCTGATGTGGTTTGTACACCCGGCGCCAGCCCCTGCAAGGTCTTGTCGATCGAAGTGAACGGTTTGCCTGCAAGTTGGCTGCCTTTAACGGTAGCTATCGAGCCGGTAACATTTGTTTTTCTTTGGACGCCGTAAGCTACCACAACAACTTCGGCAAGGTTACTCGTTGATGGCTGCAGGCTTACCGTCACGGTGGTCGTGCCTGAGATATTCACTTCCTTTTGCGTAAAGTTTAAGGACGATATCAGGAGGGTGGTTACCGAAGCGGGAACGGTGATAGAGAATGATCCAGCCGAATCGGTGGTAACACCAAGTGTCGTGCCTTTGGCGATCACACTGGCGTTCGGTACAGGCAATGTGCCTTGATCAGTTACTCTCCCGGTGATGGTACGGTTTTGCGCGTACACATTTACAACCAAAAACAATGCAACCATTGAACATAGTATTCTCATAAAAACGTTTGATGGGTTTAAAAACGGAGAATGCGTGGCCGTGCAATGAAAGGCCATTGTTATGGACAAGCAGAAAATTGTATTAGCTGATTTGAGTAACCATCGTAAAAACCGAAGCCGGAAATTGAATGCCTCGAACAGGATTCGCAA
>DASQJI010000835.1:0-6197 GCA_035631175.1 Parafilimonas sp. | reverse complement strand
CCTGTGGTCAAACGGGTTCATAGCGTAGGCGCCGGTGAAAACTCCACTGATCTGCTTTTCTGCCATCCGCTCGCGCTCACTGCGGCTGTTTACCCACGTCAAATATTTTTCCACTTCTTCTTTATGTTCTTCCGTCGTGATCTTTTCAACCAACTCATGCTCGGGCGCGATCACCATGAAGTCGACGCCAAAAATCGTGTCCGGCCGCGTCGTGAATACTCTTAATATTTCTTCGGCATCTACAATTTTAAAATCAATTTCGGCTCCATAACTTTTGCCGATCCAGTTCGTTTGCATTTCCTTCATCGCCTCGCTAAAGTCCACCGTCTCCAAACCTTCCAGCAGCCTGTCGGCATATTCAGTGATACGGAGGTACCATTGACGCAATTTCTTTTTCACCACAGGGAAACCGCCACGTTCACTAACGCCATTAATTACTTCGTCATTGGCAAGAACGGTACCAAGTGCTTCACACCAATTCACTTCTCCGAATCCGCAATAGGCGAGACGGTATTCCATGAGGATACTTTGCTGCGTAAAAAAGTCGAATGCGCTCCATTCGTCCGAGGTGAAAGTGTTGCCGGTCACCGGTTGCCGATCACCGGTAACTGGCAACCTGTAACTGGCATCTGGTATTGGGTAATACTGATTTCCTTCTCTTTCAAACGCTGCAACCAACGAGTCAATACTTTCCGCCTTTTTTGTTTGCCTGTTGAAATATGACTTGAATAGTTGAAGGAATATCCACTGCGTCCATTTGTAAAAGGAAGGATCGTTTGTTCTTACTTCGCGGTCCCAGTCGAAACAGAAACCAATCTTTTCTAGCTGGCTGCGAAAGTTATTTATGTTTTGTTCGGTGGAAATGGCCGGGTGAATACCATGTTCGATAGCATATTGTTCTGCAGGTAACCCAAACGCATCATAACCCATCGGGTGCAGCACATTGAAACCCTTTAACCGTTTGAAGCGCGCATAAATATCACTTGCGATATAACCCAGCGGATGGCCTACATGCAAACCGGCGCCGCTTGGATAGGGGAACATATCCAGCACATAATATTTCGGTTTGTCGGTCCCGGGCGGATTGCTGACTTTATAAACTTCATTTGCCTTCCACCAATCCTGCCATTTCTTTTCTATCTCTCTGAAATTATATTCCATGACTCAATTTACGGTTACGATTTTTGATTTACGATTTCCGCGGGCAATGAAACTCTGAACACGAAGTGTTGAAAAATTCACAACTGGATGCCACAGGTTATGCAGCACAAGTGTGCGACGCAAGGAACGATGCCCAAAGGATCTTTGCCGGCTACAAAAAAAATTTTCACATAGCAGCCATACTTAGCCTGCCATATAATCGTTAGAAGGATTGCAAACCTACGGGAAAAAGCCAAACTGCGATGAATGCCGAGCCGCTGCGAAAATGTTATAGTGATGCAAAGTTCGCAGAAGGCCTTTTAAAATCCCGGGCACACAATAAATATTGTAAACGAAACCTCTAAATTTGTTCGCGCTGAAACGCGTTTATTATTATGGCAGTTAAAACCAAATCGCTTCGACGCAGCAAACCAAATTATATATACAGCATCGTTGGTGTTGCGCTCGTTCTGCTGATCCTCGGGATAATGGGTTGGCTATTTCTAAACCTTGCGCAGGCGGGGAACGCTTTTAAAGAAGACATCCGCATCAGCGCTTATCTCCGTACCAGGAATAAGGACAGTGTGGCGCAGATCCAACAGTATATCGCTTCGCAACCTTACGCAAAAAATGTCGAATATGTGGACAAGTCAAAGGCAAAAGAAATATGGAACAAAGACAACAATGAAGACTGGAATAAGATCCTCGACTTCAACCCGCTGCCGGAGAGCATCGATTTTTATGCGCGTGCTAATTATGTGAACAAAGACAGCCTTGACAAGATCTCGGCGAACATCATGACTTTGTACGGCAACCAGATAACCGACCTTCAATACCCGTCAAGCCTGGTAAATAATCTGAATGAGCGTGCTTCAAAGCTTGGATTGATATTTCTTGTAGTTGCGGTTGTGCTTTGCGTTATCGTCATCGTGAGTATTGATACCACGATCCGTTTGGCAATGTTCAGCAACAGGTTCCTTATCAAGACGATGCAAATGGTTGGAGCGACGCGCGGTTTTATCTCCCGGCCCATGGATTTCAGGGCGGTTGTAAACGGTATCATCAGCGCTGGCATTGCGATCGCCATTTTATTTACGCTGATCGAATGGGCCGAAAGCCAGTTCCCGCAGTTGAAGGCTATACACAACAATGCGCTGACAGTTACTTTATTTGGCGGGCTCTTGCTGATTGGAGTAAGCATTTCGGTCTTCAGTACACACCGCAGCGTAATAAAGTACTTGAGGATGAAGCTGGATGACTTGTATTAGTGAATGGTCAATTGTGAATGGTGAATTGACGTTTAATTAATTGCTGCGACGTATACATGGTGCGAGTGGCCGGATCAATCGGGAAGAGATTAATTACTAATCCTATAAAGTGCTTAAGACTCTTTCATAATTCCGCCGTTCGGACTGCTAGGACGCCCTGAATTTCAAATGCTCATTCACAATTCACAATTGACAATTCACAAGGATTCACAATTTCCCTATCTTGCACCACTTTTTATAAAAACTATGGCTGAAATCAAAAAACAAGTTGCTCCGGTTAAACAAACGGCGCCCGCCAGGCCCGCAGGCCCTGTAAGAAAACAAGCTGAACCTGCGCCGGCTATATTTACAAAAGATAACTACAAATGGATGGCGATCGGCGGAGCGATCATCATTTTGGGACTGGTATTAATGAGTGGAGGGAAAAATACTGATCCAAACACTTTTGATCCCAAGGTGGTGTACAGCACAACCCGCATTACGGTTGCACCGATCCTGATCGTAGCTGGTTTGCTGGTAGAGATCTACGCGATCTTTCGGAAGACAAAGACGCAATCGAACGCATAAGAAATTTTAGCGGTGCACAGCGCCGCTTTTCTTTTTATACCAAATACTGATTGACGTAAACTAATACGAGTTTAATGACCACTATCCAGGCGATCGTTCTTGCAGTTGTAGAAGGCATCACTGAATTTCTTCCAATATCGTCCACTGGCCATATGATCATTGCAAGTTCGCTGATGGGCATCGCCTCCGATGACTTTACAAAACTTTTTGAAGTAGCTATCCAGCTCGGTGCTATTGTTTCGGTGATTGTATTGTACTGGAGAAGGTTTTTCCCTCTCAATAAATGGAATTTTTATTTTAAGCTTATCGTTGCTGTAATACCTGCACTCATTTTAGGCTTTCTGTTCAAAGACAAAATTGATGAACTGCTGGAAAAGCCAACACCAGTTGCTATCAGTTTCTTAGTTGGTGGCATCGTATTGTTGTTTATCGACAATATTTTCCGTCGTAATACAATCGATCGTGAAAAGGAAATCTCTTATGGCAAAGGTTTTATCATCGGGATATGGCAATGCCTTTCGCTGATGCCCGGCGTAAGCAGAAGCGCTGCAAGCATTATTGGGGGCATGCAGCAAAAACTTACCCGTAGGCTCGCCGCGGAATTTTCTTTCTTCCTGGCTGTTCCAACGATGACGGCTGCCACTGCTGCTAAATTTTGGGATACTTATCAGCTGAATCCCGCGATCATTACTGACACGAATAATATCAAATTGCTTTTGATCGGCGCCTTCATTGCTTTCATTGTCGCCATGCTTGCCATAAAATTCTTTATTTCCTACTTACAGCGATACGGGTTTAAGTTGTTTGGAGTCTATCGCATTCTTGCAGGGATCGTTTTGCTCATTCTTATCTGGAGAGGAATTTTGGTTTAAATGAATAGCGCAGTTCTTCGCAGCCTGCAGCCTGCAACCTGCAACCTGAAACTGACATCCTCTTACTTTTGCAAAAATCTGATCGAATGAACCTGATCGAAGAGCTACGCTGGCGCGGACTGATACAAGATATAATGCCGGGAACGGAAGAGCAATTGAACAAGGAAATGACGTCAGCATATATTGGTTTTGATCCCACAGCCGACAGCCTCCACATTGGAAGCCTCGTTCCTATATTATTGTTAGTCCATTTGCAAAGGGCTGGTCACAAACCGTATGCACTTGTCGGCGGAGCGACGGGGATGGTTGGTGACCCGAGCGGCAAAAGTGAAGAACGTAATCTTTTGAGTGAAGAAGTGCTGCAACATAACCAGGCAGGTGTAAAGAAGCAGCTTGAACGATTCCTGGATTTTGATCCCGCGAAACTGAACCATGCAGTGATGGTGAACAATTATGACTGGTTTAAGAATATGTTTTTTCTAGAATTTATTCGAGATGTGGGCAAGCACATCACCGTAAATTATATGATGGCGAAAGACAGCGTGAAAAGAAGGATCGAAGGCGAGACGGGCCTCAGTTTTACCGAATTCACATACCAACTGGTACAGGGCTATGACTTCTATTGGCTGTATACTCATCATAACTGCAAAATGCAAATGGGCGGCAGTGATCAATGGGGTAACATTACAACAGGAACAGAACTGATTCGCAGGAAAGCGGGCGGCGAAGCCTTTGCATTTACGTGCCCGTTGTTAACGAAAGCTGACGGAGGCAAGTTTGGTAAGACGGAACAGGGTAATATTTGGCTGGATGCCGCGCGAACCTCGCCTTACCAATTCTACCAGTTCTGGCTAAATGCTTCGGACGATGATGCGAAGAAATGGATCCTGATATTTACGTTCTTACCTGCAAACGAGATTGAGCAATTGATAGCCGGGCACGATGCGGACCCGTCAAAGCGGATATTGCAGAAAACGCTGGCAAAAGAAATTACGTCGTTCGTGCATGGAGAAGAAGCGTTGCGGCAAGCCCTCCAAACAACAGAGAAATTATTCGCCGATCAACAGGGCGCCGTCGAAAATTTGAGTGAACAGGACCTTGAATCAATGGAGGGCGTAGTAAAAATGAATTATCCGTTATCGAAGCTCGATCCTGCAGTCGATGTGGTCTCTTTTCTTGCGGAAACAAATATTTTTCCTAGTAAAGGCGAAGCAAGAAAGATGATACAAAATGGAGGCGTAAGCATTAACAGGAAAAAGGTGCCTGGTTTCGAGTTCCCGGTCTCCGCTGAGTTGCTCTTGCATGACAAATACATCCTTGTGCAAAAGGGGAAAAAGAATTACTATTTGGTGAAAGTTAATTAAGCCCACTGTTATGAAGAAGTTTATTACAGTATCGATGATCGCTTTCGTGTTATTGTGCTCTATCAATGGTCATACGCAGCGAACTCCGGAAGATCTTGCCATCATCACTTTCTACTGTTTCCAGGAACATAACCTCGACAGCTTTTATCGGCTCATCCCCACCGTTAACGAGATCCGGGATGCGGGCGCCACAGCAGGAGTTGACACAAACTCCGCCAGCTTCAAAGAGTTTGTAACACAATACCCGTCTTTTGTCGATCAATTTAAACAGCAATGTGCGGCAATCGAAAATGACTCCACGAGACTGCATTTTAGCTGGACAAATTCCAACCTCGACAGTATTGAAATATCGGAAAGGAACATCCCGCTGGATAACAAAGATCCTAACAGCAAAACGGTTGTGGTTACGGTCCTCGACATATACTTTAGATCGAACAGTCACTTGCTGAGACTTACGCTGGGTGATGCGAATAAATACAACGGTCTTTGGAAACCCGGAAACAGGATTGCGCTTTCGAAACTGTGAACGGCCAGCAAGCAGCATTGCCTCTTAAAAAGATTGCCTACATTGCGTGTTGTGTTGAATGATAAACAGAATTGAGAATGCAAACTATCTATTGTTTATCCGGCCTTGGAGCGAATGAAAAAGTGTTTCAATTCCTTGACCTTTCTTTTGCAAAACCCGTCTTCATCCAATGGCTTCCACCGCGCCAAAACGAAACGCTTCGCCAATATGCATTGCGCTTAAAAGAAGAATTTATTACCGAGCCTGAGCCGGTCATTTTTGGTTTATCCCTGGGCGGTATGATGGCCGTTGAAATTGCAAAAGTGATCCCATCTGCCACCGCTATCCTCATCTCAAGCGCGAAAACAAGAAAGGAAATTCCTTTTTACTTGCGAATGCTGTTGTCCACGCCGGTATACAAAATGGTTCCTGAGAAAGTGGTTCGCCGATCGAAAAAAATTCAATCGTATTTCCTGGGAGC
>DASQJI010000834.1:0-1991 GCA_035631175.1 Parafilimonas sp. | reverse complement strand
AGTTATTTACCATGAAACCGCCTCGTGGCGCATTAGATTGCCCATTCTCACCATGTAACCGTTAAACGGAGATTGTTTTGGCTGCAAGTTGCAAACTCCGAAACTATTATATTCAATTCAAAATTCCGGTTGCAACATCGTGCGCTGACGCACGATTTTTCGCTCTCCATTTTTTTGTCGCTTCATTTAACAGGGGCGACGGTAAGAAAGTTTATGCAGGGTGAACATCAAATTTGATAAAGGCCCCTCTCATTTAGATTAACCCTCAACACCTGTTCTGCTAATTATTCGCGGCAATTTCTTATCACCTCGTCATGGAACTGCTTATCATCTTTTGCTATCACAAAAAATTCACTGAGAAATTCCACGATACCCGCAAGTTCTTTGTCCGGCAGTTCTCCTTTTAATTCAGCAGGCACAGCTAAAAAGGCCTCTTCTTTCGCAATGAATTCGTTTCTCACAAAGGCTGTAACGTTATCGCTGCGGCAATGCCCACGGTAAAAACGTTCCGTAACATGCGAGATCGGGAGCGGCTCATTGCCGATCACAGAAACTACTGCGTAGGGCGCATCTACCAATCCACTCATATCAAAATCGTAAGGAATGGAAACATAACCGGTTTTATGAAGGATCAACTTGCTGTTGTGCTGGTAGCTTTTCGACCAATCAGTATTTGCTATCATGAACTGGAAAAGATCGAAACGCAATGCGCCCGTGTCATTCATAGCCAGCGAATTTATCCGTGCCTCTTTTAATTCCTTTGCGTCAAAACGATCGGCGACTTCATCAAGGTCCTCGATCAATATACCCTTCACCTGGAAATTTTTGCGTCTTTTGCCGCGCAGCTCAGTGAGATCGATATTCACCAAACGTGTTCTGAATGAGTAAGGAGTCAAAACTTCGTAAAGCCGGTAGCACAGCGACTCTCTTAAGATGAGATCGTTATGGCTTTCGGCATTATCGCATGGCATAACAAGCTTCAGCTTTTTGTTCCCTTCAAAGATTGTCCCTTTGATATCGCCTTTTTTCATTTTGATCCACAACGGCGGGAAGAAACAATTTTGGAGCCTGTAATTGCCCCTGCCTTTCAAACCGCACCGGATCGAATCAAGACTACCATCCGCTTTCTTTAAATAAAGCATATGGCTGATGTAGGTAGAGTCCTCTTTACTACCCGCAATTTCTTTGATCGACATCGTCAGTGCCAAATTGAGAGGCGTCCTGTCAATGAATAATTGATCCTTTTGCCCGAGCAGGCAAGAACTGGTAAGCGAATACAGAAGTGTGACGATGATATTTTTCATTCTTCATCGCTTAATGGGTCAACTTCGAAACCGGCCTCCGTTTCAACGATGGGCGCAGATGCGGTTGCAACCTCCGGAGTGTACACCGGCGAGAACCGGAAATCATCCACTCGAATGGCATCCGGGCCGGCCTGGTTGAACGGATCTTCCAGCAATGTTTGAACATTGTAGAGAGAGATGATGATAAGACCCTTCACCCCTGTTTGCAGAACAACATACCACAGCGGAACATTAAACCCAACGTCGTGAAGCAAAGAGGCCGGGTACATGATCACAAACGAATAGATCACAACCAGGACAATAGTCCTAACACCCCACGGAGTTCGGTGTCTTTTTGTGGCGATCAAAAATTCGATGCTCTCGTTTAAGCGGAAGAGAAAGAAGAAAAGCTTCGAAGCGAACGTTCGTTTCAAATGCTCTTTGTTGGCTTGTACGAAGTTGTAAACAGCGTGCGACAAATCCTGAACTGAAGACGAGCCTGCTCCCGTGAGAAGATAGTCGAGCAGTTTTTCCGACATGCCTCTTGCGACATTTTCGAACTCATCTTTTTTCTCCTGGTCCAGCTTCGCATCCTTGAAAACATAATACACCGACTGCAGCGACGCTTTGAAGAGACTGATGTACTGCAAAGCGCGTTCTCTCCTTTTAAACGCTGCCCCGAGCGAGAAAGTTAGCGGGAACGCTATC
>DASQJI010000833.1:0-1700 GCA_035631175.1 Parafilimonas sp. | reverse complement strand
GAATACGTGGATGCAAAAGAAATTCACGTTCGCTACAATCGTAACGATGTTGACAGGCTGGTGAGCTTTGAAGATGATCTCCAGGTTTACAAGCTAACCAAGTTCATCAAAACGAACCAATCGACCTCGATCATTTTACGTCCTGGTGTTAGAAAAGGACAGGTTGTAAAAGACGGCGATTTCTTAACCGAAGGCTATGCCACGAAAGACGGGGAACTCGCGCTCGGCCGTAACCTCCAGGTAGCATTCATGCCGTGGAAAGGTTACAACTTCGAAGATGCGATCGTTATCAGTGAAAGGGTGGTGAGAGATGATATTTTCACTTCGATTCACATCGATGAATTTGAACTGGAAGTTCGCGATACAAAACTCGGTGAAGAAGAGTTAACGCCTGACATTCCAAATGTTTCCGAGGAAGCAACGAAAGACCTTGACGAATATGGAATTATTCGCATCGGTGCGCAGGTTCGTGAAGGTGATATTTTGATCGGGAAGATCACACCGAAAGGAGAAAGTGATCCTACGCCGGAAGAAAAATTGCTACGCGCGATCTTCGGTGATAAAGCAGGTGATGCAAAAGATGCTTCACTAAAAGCACCGAACGGAACTGAAGGCGTCGTGATAGATAAAAAGTTATTCCAGCGCGCGAAGAAAGATAAGAATGGAAAAGTTCGTGAAAAAGCATTGCTCGAAAAGGTTGAAAAAGTACATGACCGTAATGTTGAAGAATTAAAAGAAGTTTTGCTTGAAAAACTTCAAACACTTTTGAAAGACAGGTCTTCAATTGGTGTTACGAATAACTTCGGTGAGATGCTGATCGGGAAAACCGCGAAGTTCAACGCAAAGAATCTCGGCTCTATCGACTATCAAAATGTAAATCCACTTGGATGGACAGGCGATGCACAAACTGATGATCGCATCAATACGCTGCTTCACAACTATAACATTAAGTATAACGAAGAGCTCGGCCGGTATAAAAGAGAAAAATTCAATATCTCTATTGGTGATGAATTACCAGCGGGTGTGTTGAAACTCGCAAAGGTTTACCTGGCTGTTAAGCGTAAACTGAAAGTCGGTGATAAGATGGCCGGACGCCATGGAAACAAAGGCATCGTTGCAAAGATCGTTCGTGAAGAAGATATGCCTTTCATGGAAGATGGAACGCCGGTTGATATCGTGCTGAACCCGTTGGGTGTACCAAGCCGTATGAATCTTGGGCAGATCTATGAGACAATTCTTGGTTGGGTTGGTAAAAAGATGAATGTGAAATTTGCAACGCCAATCTTTGATGGCGCCACAACCGATGAGATCGCTGAATATTGCGACAAAGCAAGCATCCCTGCCATGGGGCACACGTTTCTCTATGATGGCGAAACAGGCGAACGCTTCCATCAGAAAGCGACTGTTGGCGTCATCTATATGATCAAGCTCCACCACATGGTTGATGACAAGATGCATGCACGTTCGATAGGTCCTTACAGTTTGATCACACAACAACCTTTGGGCGGTAAAGCTCAGTTCGGTGGACAGCGCTTCGGTGAAATGGAAGTTTGGGCACTCGAAGCGTATGGTGCAGCAAACATTCTGCAGGAATTGCTGACAATAAAATCAGATGATATTATCGGCCGCGCAAAAACTTATGAGGCTATTGTAAAGGGTGATAATATTTCAAAAGCAGGTGTGCCCGAGTCCTTCAATGT
>DASQJI010000832.1:0-8905 GCA_035631175.1 Parafilimonas sp. | reverse complement strand
AGAAAAGACAATTGTTGATGGTATTGTTTATTACGACAGGCAACGGGATTCAACATTGCGTGTACAGATCGCGGCGGAGCGAAATCGTCTTATTCAAAAAATGCTCGCTGCAAAAAAGAGCGGTGCCAAAACGACGCCAGCATTGATCACGTTTGATGCGGAGGAAGAAGTTCAGTAGTTCACGAGTTCGCGGGTTAACGAGGTCGCGAGGCTTTTTTTTAAATCGTTATCAACTAGACAAATAATATTTATGGCCACAATCAAACGTTTTGAAGACATCCTTTCCTGGCAAAAAGGAAGAGAACTAAATCGAATTATCGGCGGGTATATTGATGCTGGTAAGTTCAAAAGAAGTTTCAAACTGATTGATCAGGTCGAAGGCTCAGCAGGCTCAATCATGGACAATATTGCAGAGGGTTTCGAACGCGCTGGCAACAAAGAGTTTATTCAATTCTTATACATCTCTAAGGGCTCATGTGGAGAATTCAGATCTCAATTATATCGGGCATTGGATAGAAAATTTATTGAACAGGATGAATTCGAGCTTCTTTATAATCTTGCAAAAGAAGTTATCGTGCTGCTGCAAAAATTAATCGATTACTTGCAAAAAACAGAATTAAAGGGTTCAAAATTTAAGACGAACGCGTGAACTGGTGAACACGTGAACTGGTGAACATTTCAAACTTAGAAACATGAAAAATATTGGTTGCTTTCTCTTGATACTAATCGTTACAAAAACCTATTCCCAGCCAAATGTTTTACCCGCGGTTCCGCAATCGGGAACTATTGCATTAACGCATGCAACAATACATGTTGGTAATGGTGACGTGATCGATGATGCAACGATCATTTTTTCAAATGGAAAGATCACCAGCGTAGGAAAAAATGTGGCAACAGGTGATGCAAAGACGATCGACTGCACCGGAAAACAGATCTATCCGGGCTTGATCCTCTCAGATTCAAACCTCGGCCTAACTGAGATCCAGGCGATCCGGTCGGAACGCGATGAATACGAGTTGGGTGATCTCAACCCCGATGTGCGTTCACTCGTCGCGTATAACACCGATTCGAAAATAATCAACACCGTTCGCAGTAATGGCGTATTACTGGCGAATGTTGTTCCAAACGGAGGCGTGATAAGCGGCTCTTCTTCGGTGATGCAACTGGACGGATGGAATTGGGAAGATGCTGCTTACAAAACGGATATAGGAATCCACTTTCGCATGCCACGCCTGGTGCCTTATTCAAAAGAAAATACCGAGACGGATATTTTGAAACGTGCATACGAGCAGATCGACGATGTCCGTAATTTTTTTCGTGATGCCAAATCGTATTTCAATGAAAGCTCACATGTTCAAAGAAATATTAAGATCGAATCTGTCAAAGGTTTGTTTGATCATACACAAACTTTTTTTGTGCACTGCAACCTGGTGAACGAAATGATGATCGCGGTTGAGTTCGCAAAGGAATTTGGTTTCAAGACGGTGATTGTTGGTGGTGCGGAAAGCAATAAGATCACAGACTATTTGAAAGATAATAACATCGCCGTTATTTTGAACGAAATGCATAACCTGCCTATTATGCAGGACGATGACGTGGATATGTATGCAAAGCTTCCGTATCAATTACAGCAGGCAGGCGTGTCATATTGCATCAATGATTTCGACCAGATGAACCGGGGCAGGAATATCATGTTCAACGCGGGCGTCGCGGTTGGATACGGTCTTACAAAAGAGCAGGCCCTGCAGGCAATTACATTAAGTCCGGCAAAAATTCTTGGTATCGATAAACAAACCGGCTCGCTGGAGGTGGGAAAAGACGCAAATGTTATTGTAAGCGATGGGGACTTGCTTGATATACGCACGAATAATATTATCTACGCGTTTATCCAGGGCAAGCAAATTAATCTCGATAATAAGCAAAAACAACTATATCAGCGCTACGCAACGAAATATGGTTTTGATACATCGGGTCAGTAAAGACGACGGAACCACGAAAATTGGTTCCAAAATACCATTGGTCTTAGTTGTTGGTCGCTGTTGAATTGCACGTTTTTTTTAATCTGTCTATCTTCTGGTTGGGGTCATGCCAAGAAGAATGCCCCGCACCCTTTCCGCTCGAGGTTTGCTCAAACAGTGCATAACTGGTTAACGATCTATTTGCAATGTTCGTTTGCAGCCGGGCGTGATGCGTTACCTTAAAATTGCTCGAAATCTTACAACTTAAAGACGTATCTTCGCCGCTCATGTTTGAGTTACAAAAGTATTGATTGAATTCCTGCCGACAGATATTCTGCACACAGCTTCTTTTTTTTACCTTGCGTTTTCTCAAATAATTTTTTAATTCATCAAATTAAAAAAATGAATATCTATGTTTCAAACCTGAGCTTCCAGCTTGCAGACGAAGATTTGAGAGCACTGTTTGCGGGCTATGGCGAAGTAAGTTCAGCGAAGGTGATCATGGACAGGGAAACGAACCGCAGCAGGGGCTTTGGCTTTGTTGAAATGCCTAATGACGCAGAAGGGCAGGAAGCTATCAAAAAATTAAATGGAGCTCCGGTAGCAGGAAAGTCGATCAGTGTTAACATTGCCAGGCCAAAGGAAAAATCGGACTTTAAGAAAAGGAAAAACTTTTGGTAATGAGGTTTTCAATAAGAGCGTAAATATCTCTTAAGCTTGCAGCCTTTAGATGTTTGTTCGTCGCTTAGAGGTTGCATTTTTTATAACGAGGCTGATATACAATAACGTAAAATAAAAAGGTGTTAGACTTTCAGGACATTAGAGCAGGTAACCAGGTATTGGTTAATTCTTCGGGTGCAAAAGTTACGATCGTAAAGGTTGAAAACAATGAAATACTGTTAAACACGATCCCGCACAGCAGCCTTTTTTCGAATGAAGATATTTCGGGGATCCCGCTTACTACGGCGATGTTAAGAAAATTGTCATTTGAAAACGAAGATGCCAACGTATGGGCTGGTGAAGGGATCACCATTCGTTTGAAGGAGGACGGGATTTTTTATGGCTTAAGAATTTCAAAAAGCAGGGCTAAATTGCAATACCTGCATCAATTACAAAATTACATTAGCGATTATTATGCTCTTTTCAGGCAGGAAGAGTATTCGTTAGATGTTACGTTAATAAACTAATTTACTGCTTGCCGTTTGTTAGGTAAGCAGAATCTAAACACACATATTTATGGCAAAATCGAAAGAGACTTTTGGTAAAAAAGAAAAAGAGAAAAAAAGATTAAAACAGCGGCAGGATAAGCTGGAAAAAATGGAAGAGCGTAAGGCCAATGCAAAAAAAGGAAAAACGCTTGATGAAATGATGGCCTACATTGACGAGAACGGAAACCTTTCGTCAACGCCACCGGATCCAAAGAAAAAAATTGTTTTTAAACAGGAAGACATGAACACGGGTGTCCCCAAACATGAGGAGGAGGAAATTGTCAGGGAGGGGATCATAAGTTTCTTCAATGACGCAAAAGGTTATGGCTTTATAAAAGACCTTAAGTCGCACGAAAGCATTTTTGTTCATGCGAACCAGCTTTCAGAACCTGTAAAGGAGAACATGAAAGTTAATTTCGAGGTGGAGCGGACCGCAAAAGGATTAAGCGCGCTGAATGTAAAAAAGAGTATTTAGATCATCAGCGTATCCCGTGTCGTTGCACCGATACGATTTTTGTAAAGCATTACTTTAAAAAAGAATTATTTTATCATGACAAATGAACAGATCGAAAAGTTTTTAGGCGCGGACATGAAAGGAAGTTCACTCGTGCGGATCAGTTTTAAAACCCGTAATTCGATTGTTGGTATTTTTATCCGTACCCCTGATTTTAATGAGCTGAAGTCAAAAAATTTCTGGCGGATCGTTTCTGAAAAGAATTTTGAACAATGGGAAAAATCGAAGGACTTTAACCTGGTCCGGATGTTTAATGGTGCTGAGTTTACCAAACTCGCAATTGCCTGATCGGTTGTCCTGGTTGCAACGAGCGGAAAATTTATCTGCCTTTATTAATGGTATAGAGTACAACTTTTTCGTTTTTCCCTTTTAGCGCAATTTCTCCCAGTGCTGTGTGCTCGTACTCACCATTTAGCTGCATGCGTTCAAGCAGCCGTGAGGATAGCAGGATGTTTACGTCATAATTATTACATTGCCCTTCAATCCTTGAAGTGGTATTCAATACGTCTCCTGAGTAAACGATATCTTTTTTTACAACGCCTATCTCACCTACTGTAGCCTCACCGATGTGCAACCCGGCTTTGAAAGATGGGAACAGGCTATATTCATGCGTGTAATGTTCTCTTCTTTCTTCCAGCGCTTCCTGGATCCCGTAGAAACATAGCAAACAATTATTGTCAGCCAATCCTTTTCCCGAGGGCCAGCTCACCACCACTTCATCTCCAACATATTGGTATATCTCACCGTGGCTGTCCAGGATCGGTTCTGTGATATCGCTGAAGATCTCTTTCATCAGTCCGAAAAATTTTTTGCTGTTCATTTTTTCGCCGATGGTTGTTGAAGACTTAAGATCAAGGAACATAAAGATCCTTTCTTCCTGCCGTGGATGATAGTATTTACCTGTAATGAATTTCCATAATATACCTGGCCCAAATTTGTCGCTCACCTGCAGCATGAATTGCGTGCATGAAACCAGCAACCCGAAAAGAAAAACATTTATAAAAAAAGAAGGAGACAAAATATTGAAAAGTACATTGTCTATTGACTTCGATGGGGCAGAAGAAATGCCGCCGGTGATGGAAAAATAGACGAGATCGATAATAAACAACCCGATCCCCGCAAGACCCACGTAAGTAAGAATAAACACGACTCCTGAGTTGATCACCCCGAATACAAACGACTTGCCGCGGTATCGTGAGCTCATTTTGAATACCAAAACGTACCCTGCTAACAGGCCCCCTACGATTCCAAAAATAACGGTGGCAATAAATTCGTCGCCGAACGGGAATGAACCTGATAATCTTTTCAACGCAACGAGGTCATAAATGAAAAAATATTGGCTGATAAAAGAAATACAGGCGAACAGCGTCCAGAATAAAGTTATGATGAGCACTGTCCGTATTTTTTTTCTAAAGCCTGTTTTGGTTTTCATGAACTTTCTGATTCAACTATGAAAACAAGATAAGTGAAAATAAATAGATGAGGTTTTTATGATGGTGCTGCAGCAATCTCTTTGCGCGGCCCTTGTTAGCTGTCCGGCCAAGGTTGGACGCCGGTCGGGTTGTAGTACTCTCACAAACTGTTGTTCGTTGACCGTAGTCCGGAGTTCATTGACAACCGCGTTTAGCATACACATTTATGAAATATTCTTGTGAAAGATTCAAATCTGCGAAATATAACTTCTATATAAAAACAACAAATTATGAAACAGCTTATTCTTATTTCGATGGTGATCCTTCTGACTACGGTGCTCTGCTGCAGTTGCTAGGGTTGATCCGTTGGAGGAGCCGAAGCCGAACTAAGCATATGGGTCTTCGCCTTTTTTCGTGCTCTCACGGCATAATATTCCATTGCTTTTTCTTTGGCCACAACGAACGCGAAGAATACACAAAGACCACAAGGTTGGTTTTCGTTAACCGTCGTGTCGGTTGTGGTTCGTAGTGTGCTTTGTGATCCTTTTTGCCTAAGCAGCGTTGGAAACTTTGTGATCCTTCTTGCCTAAGCAGTGTCGTAAGATTACTCGATCCCTCGCACGTCATTCTCGGATGCGGGGATCTCATTCTTAAACTGCTTGCATTTTTTCTTTCTTACTTAACCGATCGCTTTCTTTTACTTCTCCTTCATAGGTAACCAAAGAAAAATCAAGGACAAATGATATACTGCACATTTGTCCGTACGCCTTGATTAAGCTTTTGTACTACTGTGGTGAACAGCAGTTGAGCCCTGATCGTTAATTCGAAGAGTCGAATTAATTTTTACCTCGCAGATTTCTAAAAAACACGATGGCGGTCTCGTGCACGATGCCTCTCATGCCGACCTAAGGAGGCATCTGCAACGCAGAACGCGAACGGATCACTTCTTTACGATTACTCAACCTCTCGCACCAACAATTTGTTGTTTTTCTTTGGCCGAAGGACATAAAAAGGCCACAATATTTGTTTCGGTTCGCCGTAGTGCCCCTTGTGGTTCGTGGTGTGCTTTGTGACACTTCTTGCATCAGAGCCTTTCAACCCTCATCCGTGGCCGCCGGCGTTTCAACATAGCCAATTGGGTGACGGTATTGACGCTTTTTTAAGTGCGTTTTATAGTTACCCTGGGCGCTAATTCTACGACAAAAAGCCATATGCCGAAAACCACATTTGAAGAATCGGCAAAAAAAATTAAACCAATTATGAAAACGATTTTTTTGAAACCATCTGTTTTAATGGTGGCAACTGCCACATTATTTTCAAGCTGTGCTTCAATTATGAGCAAAACAGCTTATGACGTTTCTATTAACACGACTCCGGATAGCGCAAACATCGTCGTAACTGACAAAAAAGGAAAACAAGTTTATGAAGGGCAAAGTCCTGCCGAGGTAAGTCTGAAATCCGGCGCCGGATTCTTTGCTAAAGCGGAATACCAGGTGAAATTATCAGCGCCGGGCTATGCTGAAAAGACAATTCCAATTACCTACCAATTAAATGGCTGGTATCTTGGGAACATAATATTTGGTGGTGCAATCGGGTTGTTGATTGTTGATCCTGCTACTGGCGCAATGTGGAAAATAGCAGATCCTAAAATTAATGCAACGTTGACTAAAACAACCAACACATCGGGCATGACGACGCCTACATTGAACGTCGTGGATATCAAAGATGTGTCGCAAGAGTTGAAATCGCAGCTTGTACGGATAAATTAAAGATAGTTTCGCAGCGTCTTTATGAATTTTTATCGCTTGATGAACGATGGCCGAGCTTTTATGATTTTGGAAAACACGATGACGGTCTTGCACACGATGCCTGTCATGCCGACCTAACGAGGCATCTGCAACGCAGATCTGGAACCGATGGCTCTTTACGATTACTCAACCTCTTGCACGAACAATTTGTTGTTTTTTCTTTGGCCACAACGAACCGAAGGAGACACAAAGGCCACAATATTTTTTTTTGGTTCACCGTAGTGTCCATTGTAGTTCGTCGTGTGCTTTGAGATTTTTGAAAACACAATGGCGGTCTTGAGCACGATGCCTTGTCATGCCGACCTAAGGAGGCATCTGCAACGGGGAACGGAACATGTGCCGGTCTTGCATTGATCAAGCTGTTTACAGTTACTCAACCCGTTACACATCATCCTCGCGAAAATGGAACCCTTATTCTCAAGTTAATCTGCACTTGTAAACAACTCAGTTTCATTTAAGTGGGTCAGAACGAATAATATTTTTAATTTTATAAAAAATCTCGATGGCTATCACGAAAGACGAAATTGATGCAATGTCGTCGCGCGAAAAACTCGATCTTCTCGATATGCTTTGGAGATCGATTGAGGGTGAAGAATATATAGATGATGCAGAAGATGAAACTGAAGCAGAAAAGCAAATTCTTCGGGAGAGGCTCGATGATTATCAACAAAATCGCTCGAGCGGCATAAAATGGGATGAACTCAAAGATGAACTAACGAATCGTTCTAATGGCTAAAACTATCGTTGTATCAAGTAAAGCTGCTGTTGAAATACGGAAAGCAGCAACTTGGTACGATGAACAATCATCAGGATTGAGCCTGCGATTCATGGCGGAATTGGATTATCATTTTAGGGGAATGATTAAATATCCGGATTCTTATAAGAGAGTCGATAGGGATATTCAAAGATGTCTGATGAAAGTGTTTCCTTACATCATTTATTTTTCCGTCACGATAGATGAAATTGTAATTATTCGAGTGCGACACACGAAACGAAAACCTCTCAAGCGCTTTTAAGCATATAGATCTTCGCCTTTTTTCTTGGTTTCAGGGCATAACATTCCATTGGATTTTCTTTGGCCACAACGAACCGAACGATACACAAAGGCCACAATATTTTTTTTGGTTCGCCGTAGTGTCCATTGTGGTTCGTCGTGTGCTGTGACCCTTAATTTTTTACGTCGGAGATTTTGGAAAACACGATGGCGGTCTTGCGCACGATGTCTGTCATGTCCTAAGGAGCCATCTGCAACGCAGAACGGCTATCCGCCCTACGCCATTCTTGCATGAATAGGCTTAAACACTTATATTCGCTATAGCACTTGTTTTAATGCTAATGTATTTTACCAAACCTAAGACGCAATGAGAACCAGGTCCTTCAGGATGATCCTTGCAGCAGCACTAATTGTACTGTTCTCCAACTGCTCAAAGAAAGACACGCCGCCGCAAGGTGTCTTAATTGCGTATTATCAGCTGCTAAACGATGCCGCTGACTCTACCGGTCTTAACGGACCTATGACTTTGCAAAATACCCCGTTTGAAAACGGAGGAATTTACTGCAACGGAATTTATAGTCACTCACCAGATCCAAACTATTGTACCGCACAAACTCCAGCGATAAATTCATTGAAATTCCAATCATTTTCGATCAGCATGGATTTTTTAGTAACAGAAAAAAAACGTCAGCCTGTCTGGATCATTGGAACAAGTTGCCGATGGCTGGGTTTCTACCTGGAAGCTGACGGTACGGTAGCATTGTTATATAATAATTGGGACTTCTTAGCAACCTCCAAAGCCTATTCTTTGAATGAATGGCACAATGCGAAAATTTCGTTTGATGGTACTACCGCAAACATTTTCCTGGATAGCAGTTTAGCCGGTTCACTGAAATTTGGCAATGGCTATGTTCCCTTGAATTATGATGTGTGCGGCACGTCTGATACTGAAATTGGAGTTACTAATTTCAGTAATGGTGAAGTATTGGAAGGGTATGTAAGAAATTTGAA
>DASQJI010000831.1:0-1593 GCA_035631175.1 Parafilimonas sp. | reverse complement strand
TTCTCTTATTCCACCACCTTCTCCACATGCGCAATCCTGCCATCTGTTGTCATCCCCTCTAAAACCACACGAAAGCTTTGGGTGACATCATTGTTGTAAAACCGGATCCTGATCGTGTGATTCTCTTTTGTAGTCAGCACCATTGGATTCCAATACAAAGTGGTACGAAGATCATCCAGCTCATTGCGATTGTTGAACGTTGCGTAATCAGGTGAATAAAATTCTTTTTCAGCAGTGTATCCAATAATGATCTTATACGGCAACCCTTTCGCAGTTTTTGGCTTATCGTCGCCGCCTTTCCGTGTGTATGCGGCCACCGCCCCACTAGCGCCGCCACCAATTGAGCCCATAAACGGCGGACGAAAAACTTTTACATATGCCACGTCTGCCATGCTTGTAGATGCGAGCTGATCGATCGTAACCGGCATTTCATTCAAATAAAACGTCGGCGTACCTCCTCGCCATCTCGCCGAAGCTTGTCCGCCACCACCAACTACGATCTGCAACCCGGCCACCCGTCCCCGCACATATTCGAGCACGCTCTGTGAATTATTCGCGAGCGGGTCATTCAGGGCATCAAACTTGTAAGCATCGTCGCTGCTGAAAAGCGGCGAGGTATATTTTTCGTCCAAAATCTGCGCAGCACTTTTTACCCGCGCGTGAACGGTTACTTCGGCGAGCGTTGTACCCTGCTGCATTTTCAATGCAAGCATTTGTCGTTGCGCAAGTTTCCGTTTATAATTTTCGGTGGCGCTATCAGAAAATAAAACGGTCGCAGCGGTATCTATTCGCACGGTGGCGGGAGAAGGCATGCTGCTGTTGAAGCTGATCGCGGATGAGCCGGCTATTGTTTCACTGCCCATCAGCTTATAGTATGCAGTTGTTGTATCGTATAAAATGATATCGGGGTTTGAAAAATTTCCAGTTGGTTCAATCGGAAGCTGTTCGAGCCTTCTTGCAGTGTCATCGCTGTTATCGAGTATCGTAAGCAGGAATGCACCATGCTTCAGGTCATCGGGAGTGGCGCCATAAAGCTTTCCGGAAAGCGTCAAATAATCTGTATCGTTTTTATATTTGATCGTTGGCATCTTCCCTTTTACAACATCCTGCCAGTTGATGCGGCGCCAGCCGTTAGTGAGCATCACGAGGTCAAGTTGCTGTTGCAGCGTGTCAGTACTGTCTGTGAAATAATAATAAGGGTGATAAATATTTCCTCTCAGCTCGGACGTCAACAATAAGTGCGAAACAATATCGTCGCTGCTATCGGTGCCGATGCCAGCGTCAGTGACTGCGACAGACAAGTTTGCACCTGCAGAGTCTGGTACGTTTATAACAAGCGTGTTTTGCTTTCTTTTTCCTGTGCCTAGCTGCGAGAATCCTACTTCCGGCTGGAAATAATATTCCTGGTGATTGATGAAAGTGATCCGCTCCGCTATCGCTACCCAGTTTGCATCGAACAAAGTCACCTGTAAAATACCCGACGGTAGTTCGGAAACCGGGATCGATCCACCTGTAACAAATGATTGCGATAAGTCGACTCCGGCCATGTACACGAGGTTTTGCTGCATCGTAGCAACGAGGTATAATTTTTTA
>DASQJI010000830.1:0-3195 GCA_035631175.1 Parafilimonas sp. | reverse complement strand
TTGGTGGCGCACTGCTGCTGTTTATCATAGGGTCCGCGTTGACTTTTTATTGTGAGATGAAATTCAATGGCAAAACGAGCAACGCAAAAATTACTAATATCACACCCGAGACGAATTACTCCTCGATTATCACAGCGAGTGACCAACAAAACGTGGTCGGGCGGGTCACCAGGTTCATCATGCTCAACCAAGACGTGATCGTTTTATGTTGGTGTCTCATTATCCTCGTTAAATCGATAAGACTGTTAAGCAGCCTTCGAACTGTACAACTTCTGAAGCGAAAGCATGTGTTCGGCGCAGGCGAGTATTGGGACGGCCAATTGAAACAGCTCGCGCAAAAGATTGGCGTGCAAACGCCGGTGAAGTTATTGAAGTCCGCAGTTGCCAAGGTTCCTATGGTTGCAGGGCATTTCAAACCGATCATTCTCGTTCCGGCGACGATGTTAACGACATTGCCAGCCAGCGAGATCGAAGCGATCCTTTTGCATGAGCTTGCACATATTCGCCGGCGGGACTATCTCGTGAACTTGTTACAAAGTTTTGCAGACATCATCTTTTTCTTTAACCCTGCTGTTTTATGGTTGTCATCTTTGATCCGCGACGAACGGGAAAACTGCTGCGACGATATCGCGATCGGTGAAGTGAAGAATAAGAAACAGTTCATCCATGCGTTGCTGTCGTTCCAGGAATACAACCTTGATTCAAAATACGCGGCCACATTTCCCGGCAGAAAAAAACATTTGGTCGAACGGGTAAAGCGCATCATCACCAACAATAATAAAACTTTGACGAGTATGGAAAAGATCTTCTTAGCATCGGGTATTCTTGTAACGTGTTTGGCCATCGCCGGATTTTCAAACCAGCAACTGCCTCATCAAAAACCAAACGTAATACCATTCGCGAACAAACCGCTAGCTGCTATTGTAGATACCGTCCCGGCGTCTCAAAAAACTGATACGAACACATCGAAGAGCACGATAAATACATCAATGAACGGTAAACAGTACAAGATCGTTGAAGAGAACGGCAAAGTGACTGAACTGTATGTGGACAACGTGAGAATACCGGATGATAAAATTTCGCAATACAAAGAGACGATCGACAAGATTCATTCGGATGTGAAAAAGCAGGTAGAGAGCTTGAAAGTGCAGCAGAAACAATTAGCAGTCCAGGCGGAACTGATGCAACAAAAGGAGGTATTGATGAAACAGCAATTGGAAAAGCAAGCTGAACAGATGAAAACAGAAGAAAAGGAACTCAAGAAGCAGGCAGAAATAATGCAGGAAAAGCAGTTGTCGATGAAACAAGCGCTGGAAAGACAGGTTGCGGTAATGGAACTACAGCAAAAACAAGTAATGATTCAAGCGGATACGATGAATGAAAAGGAAAAGATCATGAACAAAGAAGCGCTTGAAAAGCAGCAAGAGCTAATGAAATTGACTCAGAAAGAATTGGATCATTCACAGCAAATGGGAGAAAAACAAGAACAGCTAAAGAAACAAATGGAGCAGCAAACTGAAGAAATGAAAATCAAAAGTGAGCAGCTAATGAAACAGATGGAGAAAATGAAAGAACAACAAAAGTCAATGGAGAAGAAAATGCTGGATTCTGTAGAACAGTTTAAATCAAGTTTGTACCGGGGAAAGATAAAGCCGGTTAAGGCGAACGCCGATGATATTTTGTTGGGCTTGACCAATGATCCCATGATCATTAAAGCAGTTCAACAAAATACCCAAGTGTCTGAAAAGCTCAGCATAAAATACAGCAAGCCGAATGACCAGATCATCTACAACGCCGTAAAAGCCGAAACACAAAACGCTATCAAAATTTCAGCGAAATAAGCATGAGACTAGCTATATCCGTCAAAGCCGCCGTCCTGAAAGTTTTTCGCTCAACTCGTTAAGAATTTCACGGCCTTTGGAAACATCCGCCTTTAATTTCTGTTCATTAAATGTATTCTCGCCATTCAAAGTTTGAAGATGAGCATTAAGAGAAGCAATCAAAGCTTTGATCGAGGCATCGTTTGATTCCGCAGCAAGCTTTCGGAGGATCATGATCTTTTCATGATCCACGATCCCTTCCCGCAACTTTTCAAATCGAATACAGCTATTCCCACCGGGATAAACGAGGTATGAATCACCGGCGGCCCATGAACCGTATCGCGCATCGCGCAAAGGATCCTCCGGCCACGAATCATAAGCCCAGCGCAGAAAACCATTATAGTTGTGTGCGGCAACATACCAGCTCATCCATCTTCCTTCGATAGGAGGAGAGAACAAAAAATTATTCGGCTTTCCGGGATGACAGCACACATAATATGTTGATGTAAAACCTCTCTCGGCACGAGTTTTTACTTCATCCAACGATGGTTGGTGTTCATAGACGCTACAATAGTCGTTTAACAAGGTGTCAAGTTTTGTGTCCCAGTCGCCGGCATACGTGATCTTCCACTTTGTTGAATTTGCCTTAACCGTTCTTATCGCTGCCAGCGTTTGCTCGATCGCATTTTCATTGATGCCGAGGTAAGTTTTGTCGAACCATCCTTTCTTTTCAAGATGTCCCCTCAGGTCTGTGAGAAAAATATTCCAGTTCTTTTTAAATGTATCGGAAACAGGCCGCCATTGTTCCTGCATGTGATTGCCGGTTTTTTCATCCGTATAAAAAAATCTTTCGCCCCACGGAAGCGGTGTATAAACAGTGATGGCTTTATCTATGCCCATGCCCATGGCAAGTTCAACATACTGATCAAAAATATCATAGTTGAATTTCCACGAGCCGTCGTTGCGCTTGATCCATTCGATCATGCCGTGTTCGATCGCGTATTCATTATCACCCCATGGCGAATGCACACCGTAAGTCGTAATGTAAGTACCACCGGCATCAGCATATAACTTCAAGTGTTTTCTCAATAATGCCTTGTGTTCTTCACTCCATGGCGTCACATGAAAGTAATCAGCAATTATCCAAGGATTCTGCCACAAGTCGAGCCGGTACCGCCATTCATGCGGTGGTGGTAACGTTTGATTTTGTACTATGATTTTAAGATTCAAAATCGCGTGCGCGTTTTTTGACTGCACGTCAACCGTTCCATTGTATGTGCCCGCTTCTGCATCACGCGGAATATTTAATGAAAGCCAAACCGGGCGAACGGTTTTGCCGGGAACATCAAACCTGTCGACACCGGACGCCATCGGC
>DASQJI010000829.1:0-8416 GCA_035631175.1 Parafilimonas sp. | reverse complement strand
CAAAGCTCGACAAGCCAGCCGAAGAACTGAAAGGTTTCGCAAAAACAAACTTGCTTCAACCTGGAAAATCGGAAACGATCACCTTCACCTTGAACCCGAGAGATCTCGCATCGTTTGATACGAACTCTTCATCATGGATAGGAGAAGCAAGAAAATATATAGTGAAGCTCGGCGCGTCATCGCTTGATATCGAAAGCAAGGCTTCATTTGATTTACCGAGCGAATTAGTAGTGGAGAAAGATCATAAAGCCTTGGCGCCACAGGTTGCAATTAGTGAGTTCAAAAGATACGAATATAAATTTTTACGGTTTTCATGGATTTTATCCTCCCGTTAAATCCATCACGCGCTGCGCGGTTGATCAATAAGAAAATGCAAAGTTTGCTATCCAAATAAGTACAGCGGATATTATCAAGATCCCAGTTTCCCCGACCGTCGGTTCACCCTTATAAACCAACTATCATTTTCTGATATGTCACTACTGAGCGATCGGATTAAATTAGGTGAACAAAAATCTTACATGAAACGTTTCGCGATCGCTTTTGCATTTCTGCTCTTTAGCAAGGGTGCTTATTTGCAAACGACAAATCCTGAAAAAATTCTTGAGAAAAAAGATGTTGAATACGCATACCCGCGTTGGTCGAAAGACGGGAAACATATTTTGTTTCAAAGCAACGAATCCGGAAAATGGCAGATATATGTGATGGACGAAAACGGAAGCAACATCCGGCGGATCACAAAGGACTCGTCAAACAATAATTTTCTTGACTGGTCGCCCGACAATAAAAGAATTGCCTTTGTTTCTGACCGTACCGGCAACGAAGAAATATTCGTAATGAATGCCGATGGCTCAGATCAAAAACAACTCACCTTTACGCATGCAAGGAATATTCATCCTTACTGGACGCCAAAAGGAGATAAAATATTTTTCAATTCCACGCGTGATGATCCCAACGCTTTTGAGATCTATGTGATGAACGCAGATGGAAGTAATGTGAAACGCATTACACATTCCGCTGATGATGAGACCTGCGCCCGGCTTTCACCTGCAGGCGATGAACTGGTGTATTTAAAGAACAATGAACACGGACTTGATGATGTGTTCATCATGAATTTAAAAGATTCTTCCGAACAAAATATCACCAATACAGCCACTACCGACGGCTGGCCATGCTGGTTGGCAGGCGGTAATAAAATTCTTTATTCAGGGAGAGAGGAAGGCAGGTACAAGGTCTTTATGTACGATATACAAACTAAAACAACCAAACGGCTTACCGACCCGCCGCCGCCCTCGTATGATGCACGTGCCACAATTACTGCAGATGGCAAAAAGATCGTTTTCAACAGGCAGACCGATGGGATCAAAAACACAATTGGTATTTACGTGTTAGATCTGCATCAACAACTGTGAGCCGGAAAGCGTGACCCGAATCATAGTATGCTGGTGAAAAATTGGCGCCCTTGCATTTGCATAAACTGCCGTCAATTCTGCGGATAACCATTTAACCTCTCAAGACCTTCTCATTTCTGGTAACAAAATTGATCATTACAACCGGGCCCTGTGGTCGTGGTCTTATGAAAAGTACTCAAGGTAATTCCTTGCCTATGCCGCGGTTAAAAATTTCAACAAATGACAAAGCCGGCAAAATTTATTTCATAAATGAATAAATATTCATTTATATTTGCACCGTGAAAGTAAAAGACGAGAATAAAATAACAGACGTTTATTCGGCAACCTTAAAACTGGTAAAGGAAACTGGCGTGGCCGGTATAACAATGCAGGCGGTTGCAAAAGAAGCAGGTATCGCGACCGGCACCCTGTATATTTATTTTGCGAATAAGGAGGAACTGATCGCAAAGCTGTTTGATGTTTCCGTTAGGAATACTGCAGCGGGTATTTTCAGGAATTATGACCCGAAGGACCCCTTCAAGGTCGGCTTTCGGAAAATATGGGAAAATATGCTGCGGTACAGGCTTTCAAACTTTAATGAGAGCATATTTATTGAGCAGTGTTTTCATTCGCCGTTTGTTGATGAAGACACCAGGGTCTCCATCAAGAAAATGTTTGATCCGATGATCAATCTTTTGCAACGCGGAAAAGAAGAACATCTTATAAAAAATATAGACACATTTTGGTTGGTGGCGTTCATGACGGGCACGATAAACGAAGTAGCGAAGAGGATAATATACTTCAGTAAAAAACCGACAAACGATATCCTCGATGCAAACTTCCAGATGTGCTGGGACGGTATAAAAAGCTGATTTCTTTCAATACAAATGAATATTTATTCATCATGTTTCGGTTTCCAATAAATCGTTTTGTTATGAGACACGAACGGCCAAAGATCTTATTAACTGGATTTTTACTGTGCATCGCTTTTCACCTCGAAGCACAGGAAGTAAGGACGCTTACGCTCAAAGAAGCAATTGAGCTGGGTATCAAAAACAGCAAACAGCTTCAGTTGAGCAAAGCCAGGATTGATGAAGCTGTGGCTGCAACAACCGAAGCAACCCAAAGAAGATTGCCCGACGCGAGCGTGTCTGCGAACTACCTAAGGTTTAGTAACGCAAAAGTAAGTTCATATGCAAAGGACAGCACGGCGATAGCTCCCCTTGGCATAAACCAGGTGATCTACGGCACTGCCACTGTCTCACTTCCGATTTTCTCGGGTTTCAAAATAAGATTTGGGATCGAATCAGCGAGATACCTCGAAAAAGCAGCAACGCTCGATGCGGATAACGACAAACAGGAAGTGATATTAAATACGATTGGTGCATATGTAAACCTTTACAAAGCAAACATTGCCGCAAAACTCGTGGAAGAAAATCTTCTTCAGTCAAGACAAAGAGATACTGATTTTGCCAACCTTGAAAGAAATGGGTTGTTGGCAAGGAATGATATGCTTACAGCACAACTGCAAACGTCACAATTTGAACTCGGTTTGCTTGACGCGCAAAACCAGATCCAGCTCGCGCAAGTGAACATGAACCTGATGCTTGGTTTGCCCGAATCAACAAAACTCACGCTCGACTCTGCTTCATTGCAGGCGCCGGGAGCAGTGAGAACGATTGAGGAGTACGAACAGGTTGCCGAACAGAACAGGTACGATGTAAAAGCGTTATACAACAGGAGAAAGGCGGCTGATGCGGCGATTGCAGCGGCGAAGGGCGAGTATTATCCCAGTGTCGGAATATCGGGAGGGTATATGGCCGCAGACCTGCCAAAGTTCATCACGATTACCAATGCCTTCAACGCTGGTGTTGGCGTCAAATACTCCCTGTCGTCGCTCTGGAAAACAGACGCCAAAGTGCAACAGGCAAAAGCAAGAGAGCGGCAGGTGGAAGCAAGCGAGGCAATGTTGCGCGACGATATCCATCTCGCGATAAACAGAGCGTATGAAGATTATTTGTCGGGCCTGAAAAAGATCGAAGTGTTGAATAAGGAAGTAGACGTGTCAACTGAAAACTACAGGATCAGTCAAAATAAATATAACAACAGCCTGCTGACTCTTACGGACCTTCTTGGTGCAGATGTGGCTCAGTTGCGCGCTAAACTAAATCTTACGCTCGCGAAAGCAGACGCGTATATGTCTTACCAGACACTCCTTCAAAAATCAGGATTACTGGATGACCAAACAATTTCAAAGTAACTCAGCAATAAAAAACTTATGGCGACAACTCAGAAAAAAGCTGGTGATGCACCAACCAAAAAGAAAAGCAAGAGATTTCTTATTGTCCTGCTACTCCTGCTCATTGCGGGCGGATGGTTTGGGATCAGTAAATATATGTATGCCCGTCATCATGAAACCACCGATGATGCGCAGGTTGAATCAAACATTAACCCCGTTATCCCAAAGATATCGGGCTACGTTACTGATGTGCGGGTGCATGAGAACCAGCGTGTACGAAAAGGAGACACATTGTTGTTGCTTGACGATCGGGAGCTCAGGTTGAAAGTCGAGGAGGCAGAAGCGGCACTCGGCACCGCTGAAAGTAATTTGTCGTCAGCCAAAGCATCAACAAGCGCATCGCAGGCGAACATTGCAACCTCACAGGTGGCCGTTGGCACCATCGATGCTCAGATAGATGCAGCAAAAGTGAACGTGTGGCGCACTACGCAGGACTACAACAGGTATGCAAATCTTATCCAGGATCATTCTGTAACACAGCAACAGTTCGAGCAGGCACAGGCTGCAAAAGAAACTGCGGAAAAGCAATTACAAGTTTTGCAACAGCAAAAACTACAGGCTGCGCGACAAACAAATGCTGTTGCTTCACAAAGCGCGGCAACATCAACGCAGATTGGCGTGGTAAATTCAACCATAAAACAAAGACAGATAGATGTTGAGAATGCGAAACTGTACTTATCATATGCTGTGATAACAGCGCCAGCCGATGGAATTGTTTCAAAAGTGAATGTGCAAACAGGTCAATTGCTTCAGGCAGGCCAGGCGACTTTCAGCATCGTCCAGGATAATGACATATGGATAGTAGCCAATTTTAAAGAAACGCAATTCGACGATTTAAAGATCGGGCAGAAAGTTACGGTGGAAGTCGACGCGTTCCCCGGTCATGAGTTCGAAGCCAGGCTCGCTTCCTTTTCGCCGGCAACCGGTTCCCGTTTTGCACTCTTGCCTGCAGATAATGCCAGCGGCAACTTTGTAAAGACCGTTCAGCGCTTACCGGTGCGCATCGAATTTGTGAACAAGCAAGACCCGCTTGTTCCACAGCTCAAACCCGGGATGAACGCTTACGTTGATGTGCATTTGTGAATTGTCAATGGTGAATTGTGAATTGTGAATAGGAAGTCGCTAATTAAAAAATGACAACGTTCAACACACACGTTTTCGCGGTTACTAAAACGTACGACCCGGATGGGTCGAACACAAATGGCAACCGGTGCTGAGGTGATGGTCAATTGTGAATAGCGAAAAGTGAATAGGAAGTCGCCAATTAATAAATGACAACGTTCAAAACACACGAGTGAGCGGCTAAGAACTTGTGCGACCTGTGAAATACCTGCTGTGCGACGAATCGAATGCGACCCTGAAAGGGTCAAATCCAAATAGCAATCGGTTGCCTGGCGAGAATAACATGCGGTGCAATGTGAATTGTGACTTGTGAATTGTGAATTGTGAATAGAAAGCCGCTTATTAATAAATGATGCGTTCAAATGGAGAGGACCGGTCGGTTATCAAATCATGCGACCCTGAAAGGGTCAAATCTGAATAGCAATCGGTGAAACCGGTTGCTATGCGAACACAATGACGACGGAACCCAAAGGGTTCAATCAACCCAAAAATCTGTGCACATTGATCTTGCAAACATGATGTCAATTGAGATCATTAAATCAGAGATCAGACATCGGAGATCAGAAATAAATTTATGGCAGAACACAATTCACTGGTAGAATACGGCTCGCGAAGGGCGATCATTACAATCACCGCGGTGTTTTGTGCATTGCTCGAGATCATCGACACAACCATCGTGAATGTTGCTTTGCCCAACATGCGCGGAAGCCTCGGCGCCACGCTCAGCGAGGTCAGTTGGGTCATCACTGCTTATTCCATCGCTAACGTGATCATCGTACCCATGACGAGCTGGCTATCGCAACAATTTGGCCGCCGAAATTATTTTGCCGCCTCAGTCATAATTTTTACGATCGCCTCATTTCTCTGCGGAAACTCAACGAGCATTACCGAACTCATTATCTTTCGTTTTATACAGGGCCTTGGTGGGGGTGCCTTGCTCGTTACGTCGCAAACCATCATCATCGAAACTTATCCCCCTGAAAAAAGAGCGATGGGACAAGCGATTTATGTGATCGGCGTGATCATTGGCCCCACATTGGGTCCACCGCTCGGCGGTTATATCGTTGATCATTTTTCATGGCCTTACATTTTTTATATCAATATTCCTGTAGGTATTATTGCCGCATTGCTTACACTGCAATATATCAGGAGTCCGAAATATGCAGAAAAAAGAGCGGCAAGGGATGTGGACTGGCTTGGGATATTCCTGTTAACGATCGCCGTTGGCTCTTTGCAATATATTTTAGAGAAGGGCCAGGAGGACGATTGGTTCAGCAGTAAACTGATCATCACATTAACCGCTGCTGCCATACTTGCTTTCTATTGTTTTATCTGGCGGGAAAACGTTTATAAATATCCCGTCGTTGAATTAAAAGTTTTTCGCAACGGAAATTTGCGAATGGGTGTCTTGCTTTCTTTTATACAAGGCTTTGGATTGTTCGGGTCCACGTTCATCATTCCCTTATACACGCAGGGAATTTTGGGATGGGATGCGTTTCAATCAGGCATGCTGATGATACCAAGCACGCTCATGGTTGCTTTCATGATGCCGATCATTGGACAAATGATACAACGCGGCGTATCGCAAAAATACCTGATAGCTATAGGTATGATCATTTTCTTCTTGTATTGCCTGATGACGTATAAGGTGATGACCCCGCACACCAGTGCCGAAAATTTCTTTTGGCCTTTGATGGTGCGCGGTATGGGCCTCGGACTGCTATCGGTACCGATTTCAACGATGGCGCTTTCGACGTTGAAAGGCGTTGAGATCGGACAAGGTGCGGCGTTCACAGGGATGATGAGGCAACTGGGTGGTTCTTTTGGTGTAGCAATGATATCGACGTATTTAACGAGAGATATCGTTTCCCATCGCGGTAATCTTGTTACTCATCTGAATATGTACGATCCTGCTGTGCAGGACCGCGTGCAGGCAATGGCGCAGGGAATGCAGCAAAAAGGTATGTCGCCCGACGTTGCGTTGAAGTCTGCGTACGAAATGTTGAACGGTTCGGTAAGCCTCCAGGCGACCATACTATCTTATATGGATATATTCCTCTACGTAGGATGCATGTTTCTTGTGTGCGTGCCGATAGTATTGATATTTATTAAAAAGTCGAGAGCAAAACTCAGCATGGCGGAGGCAGCACATTGATGTTGCTATAGTCGAATGGACATATATGTGTAATGGTTTAAGGTTGTTTTATTTTGGGAGGAGGAGCTACTAAGGAATAAGTTGGTTTGCCCAAGTGCGCAAAATCTCCATTTGCCGAGGAACTATCGAAAACGATTCCAAACCTTATTACCTTAGTAAAAGACATACTTGCAACTATCCCAACCTTATCACCTTATTTTCATCCGCAAACTGAGATATTAGAGAGGTTGAACGGACAATTTTCGAAAACGACAAAAACATGCTTTCAAGAAATAGAATAATAACATGCGAACAACAATCGTAGTAACC
Source organism: Parafilimonas sp. (assembly GCA_035631175.1). Classification (GTDB taxonomy): domain Bacteria; phylum Bacteroidota; class Bacteroidia; order Chitinophagales; family Chitinophagaceae; genus Parafilimonas. Next base: position 1,143 of record DASQJI010000829.1, on the reverse strand, counting down.
AATTTTTCTGATTCATCAAGGAACGCACTTGAATATGCGTGCGAATTTCTTGGCGGCACCGGCGTGAGAATTTTGCTCCTGAACATTTTCAGTTTCCCCGCTGCGTTAACCAGCGATGCGATCTGCGTCGCAGCAATGAGCGAAACAATTGCAGATGACGAACGATTGCTGGAAGATGAGTATGATTGGGTCAAAACCAAGTATCCTGGCGTCAACATCGAAAGCGAAATGGTGACCGGGGATTTCCTGGAAGAGCTTGAAGAGAAAGTAGGCAACGAAGACGTGGCGCTAATTGTGATGGGCGCCGGTGGCCATTACGATGATCTGCTTTCCTGGGACGCAAATATTATCGATACGTTCGTCGACCTGCGTACACCGGTGCTCGTCATTCCTTCAAACGTAAAATATCATCCAGTCAAAAAGGTTGCATTTGCATGTAACTACTATCGTAAGGACCTTGAAACGCCGGTATCGCTGATAAGGCGTTTGATCCAATTTACAAAAGCGGATCTTTACGTAGTGCATGTAGTGGGTTCCTCTGCAGTCGTTGATGAAGAAGCATTAAAAAGTAAAGAATTGCTGCAACAAAACCTAGCAGATCTTGCGCCGGTTTATTATGAACCTGCATTTCCTAACGTCATTACTGCAATCGATGACTTTACCGCTGAGCAAAAGATCGATCTGCTTGTAGTGATCCCCGGCAGGCACGGCATCTGGGATAAAATTTTTCAGCAACAACATGCAAAGGGACTGGTGCATTTGAACCACGTGCCTATAATGTCGTTATATACCGACGCGGGTTTTATTTAAGCGAGGATTCGCTCACATAGTAACACGAATGCGCAGGATGTAATCAGAATCTCCGTTTGCTCTGTGCGAAACAACTAAACCATTTCGTAAACCTACTCATCCAATATGAAAAAACGAACTGCGTTATTAAAAGAATATCTCACAGATATACACAGATGCGCACAATGCAAGCAAACCGGATCGCCGTTTGCTCTGCGTGCTCTGTGCGAAATACCTCACTTCACTTAAACGTACTCTCATCCAATCTGAAAAACCGCATGGCATTATTAAAAAGAATGTCGCGTTTTTGATCGAAAGATAAATAATCAGCATTTTCGATCACGCCTATCGAAG
>DASQJI010000828.1:0-23357 GCA_035631175.1 Parafilimonas sp. | reverse complement strand
ACACAGTAAATTTACCTTCGTCATTCCAATCGATAAAATGGACGATACACAAGGCGAACTGCAGTCACCCGATGTCGAACTGAAAGAACAACTAGCCAGTAAAACAATTGAGCTGGAGCGAACGCAACATGAGCTACATATTGAAGCGGCTTTGGAAAATGTTCGGCTGGCTGCAATGCGCATGAGAAAACCGGACGAGCTAGCCGGCATCGCCACATTGATTTTTAAAGAGCTTGGCTCACTTGGTTTTACGGATCTCAGGAATAGCGAGATCATCATCAACAACGAGGCGCGCCAAACGATTGTCAGCTACTATTCTGATTATGGTGTTACCGGGAATATCGAGATCGATTATACAACGAACGGAATAGTAAAGAAATGGGCTGAGCAGTTGCGAACGGCCAGCGATGCTTTTGCTCAAGTTGCGATCGCCGAAAACGAAATGGAGGCGTGGAGGAAGTACCGGGAAAGCCTTGGATATTTACCTGACGCGAAACTGAATGAAGCCATCAACGTTTACTACTATTCTTATTCCATTGGGCTCGGTGCACTAAGTATCTCGTCATTCAAACCTGTTTCTGCGGATCAAATAATCATATTAAAGCGATTCCGAAATGTTTTTGAGCTGTGCTATCAGCGCTATAATGATATTGCGCTTGCAGAGGCACAAGCAAAGGATGCGCAAATAGAAACGGCTCTCGAAAAAGTGAGAAGCCGGTCGATGGCGATGCACAACAGCAGCGAGTTGCATGATGTAATAAAAGTGGTCACGGAACAATTGTTGACTATCGGGATGCGATTCGAATATGCACTTTTCTGCAAAGTCGATGAGGCTGGCGATTGGCATATCTACGTATCGACGGCACAGCAGGCATACCCGGCGAAAATTCACTTCCCTTATTTTGATAACGCAGTATTTAACCGTTTCAATGAACGCGCTAAAACCGATGTTGACTTCTTTACCGATCTCAGCAGCGCAGAAGAAAAAAATATTTTTTTCCGAAGATTTTTTGAGATCACCGAAGCACGCATCATCCCTGAGGAAAGACAAAAATATATATTGGATAACCGCGGGATGGCTCGTTCGTTTTTCCGGCTGACGAATATCTGGTTTGCAATGGGCAAATATGATGATCACTTATTTTCTGATGAGGAGAATAAGATCTTCAAGCGTTTCGCAACTGTATTTGATCAATCATACACTCGTTTCCTCGATCTCCTAAGAGCAGAGGCGCAAACAAGAGAAGCTGAAATTGAATTGGGACTGGAAAGAGTGCGCGCTAAGACAATGGCGATGCAACATCAAGACGATCTGCTGGAGGTTACCGACCTGTTTGCTGATCAATTGATCGGCCTTGGTGTCGACCTGGACATTGTAAACTTCAGCAACGGGCTTAGCTACGGCGACTGGGATCTCTGGATCACCGGGCCCAAAAATGAGACGGAAAGGGTAACCTACCGGGTTACAGTACCCTGGTTCGATCATCCTTTTTTTCAGAAAAGCAAGATCAGCCTCGATAATTTTAAGAAAGGAATTGATTTGAGCGTGGAGGTTTTTACTAAGGATGAGAAAGATCGTTTTCTAAGGCATATTTTTCAAAGATCGGTTTTAAACATATACCCTGATGACGCGAAAGAGTACCTCTATAGCAAGCCCGGGTTTGTGTGGACTACAGTCGTACTGAAAGACACCTGGGTGGCCATCTGTAAGTATGACACCCGGCCGTTCACCGATGAACAGAATGCGATCATAAAACGATTTGCAAATGCATTCGGGCAGGCATACACACGTTTCCTCGATCTTCAAAAAGCAGAAGCGCAGGCACGGGAAGCACAGATCCAACTTTCGCTCGAACGTGTTCGGGCCAGGGCGATGGCCATGCATAACACCGATGAGCTGAATGAAGTATTGTCAGTTCTTTTTGATCAGTTCGATGCCCTGGGCATACACCCTCTGACCGCCTCGCTCGCGCTGATAGACCTTGAAAAAAATTCGTTCACATTCCGCATGACTGGCAAAGAGGGAAAAAGAAATATCGGTGCGCATGAATTCAGGCTGGACGCTGTTGAGCAATGGCAACAAGCTGCCGAACGATGGAAGAACAGCGGACCCGATGCGATCAACTGTTTTGAATTTCCGAAAGAAATAATGCCGCAGTTATGGGAACTTTTTTCCGAAGTATTTGAGTCAATGCCTGAAGACGCCAGGCCAACGCTCGCTGATGTTCCAAACGGGATCTACACCACCGAGGGATATTGCAAATTCGGATACCTCGGTTTTTCACATACACGTAAGGCAACAGAAGAAGAAAAAACTATTGTTCTCAGGTTTGCGCGTGAATTCGGCACCGTATACCAGCGTTTCCTCGACCTGCAAAAAGCTGAAGCGCAGGCAAGGGAAGCACAGATTGAGGCGGGGTTGGAAAGAGTTCGGTACAGCGCTATGGCCATGCAGTCAAGCGAAGAGGTGAGCGCGGCAACCGCTGTCGTATTTCATGAGATCTCCGCACTGGGGATAGAAACGATGCGTTGCGGAATTACGATTCTCCATAGCGACGGCACAGCGGATGTGTGGGTGGCTACTGCATCGCCGCAGGGAAACCAAATGAGCGGTATTGGGAGCATCCCGCTATCGCTGCATCCTTTATGGACGGGTATGTACAATGCCTGGCTGGAAAAAAAGGATGATTTTAATTATGCACTAAAAGGCGATGATGTAAAAAATTATTACAAGATCGTCGCACATCTAACCACATACTCTGCTACGTATACCGCGAACACAGAATGGCCTGCTCATGACCATTATTTTTATGGCAGTTGCTTTGAACAGGGGGCGCTGTTCACTTTTTCACTACAGCCGCATGACGAAGAAAAAAGAAAGATCCTCCGAAGATTTACCTCGGTGTTCTCATTCACGTTTCGCCGTTACCTCGATCTAAAACATGCGGAAGCGCAGGCCAGGGAAGCGCAGATACAACTCGGATTAGAGAGAGTTAGAGCCAGGACAATGGCCATGCACAATTCAGCGGAAATAAACGCCATCACGGGAACGCTGTTTAACGAATTGATCCGGCTTGATTTCGTTCTCACACGATGCCTCATTTTGATAATCGACCCCCAAACAAGATCTTCCCGTTGGTTCATGGCAAATCCCGAAGAACCCCTGGAACCAAGGGATTTCTTTGTGCCTTATCATGAACATCCCGGCTACCTTTCCTTCTTAAAGGGATGGGAAGACAGAGCTTCAAAATGGATATATGAAAATGAAGGAGCACTCAAAAAAGATTGGGATGAATTCTTTTTCTCAGAAACAGAAATGTCTTTGTTGCCCGATTCGGTTAAGGCAGGGATGAGGGCAAATAAGCGTGCCTTTGTGAACTCCTCGTTTGGAAATTTTGGTGCGCTTGTAGTTGGCAGTCTTGAGGCGCTTGGGGACAACCAATTTGAGATCCTGGTGCGCTTTACAAAAGTCTTTCAGCAATCCTACACACGTTTTCTCGATCTGCAAAGATCCGAAGCGCAGGCTAGAGAAGCACAGATCGAAGCCGCATTGGAAAGAGTGCGCTCTTCATCTCTCGCCATGCATCACAGCGACCAGTTACGCGAAGTGGTAAAGGTTGTGTTTGAAAAGCTGAAAGAACTTGACTTTGCCATCGATGGAGCCGCCTTCATTGGAACACACATTCCCCATTCAAGGGATATGAATATTTGGATCGGCGACGATCATGGTGATTACCCGGGTTGCTTCAGAACCGCTTTCTATGAGACACCGATCGTAACCGATATCTGGAACGCCTATAACGCTGCGCTGGATTTTTATTCAAAGACCTATTCTTTCGAAGAAAAAAATACATGGTTCAAATTTGCTTTTGAACACACCGATTACCGGAGCCTTCCGGAAGAACTAAAGAACTGGATCCTTGGACAGCAGTTTCTCACGCAGTGTTTTGCCCTGGCAAGACATTCGATCATCGGCATCCACTTTCATCACGAGAAAACACTTTCAGACAAAGAGATCGATATCCTCAAAAGATTCTCTAAGGTTTTTGAACAGGGCTATATCCGTTTTCTCGACCTGCAGAAAGCGGAGGCACAGGCAAGAGAAGCAGAGATTGAATTAGCGCTCGAACGTGTGCGTGCACGAACGATGTCAATGCAGGTAAGTGGCGAATTGGAGCAAGTGATGCATACGGTTTTTGAAAGATTGAAGGAGCTGAACATCGATTTTTATACCGCCATCATAATTGTTTTCCAGGAAGGTTCAAAAGATGTTTTGTGGTGGCTTGAAAACAGGCAGCATCAGCATTTTGGTAAAATATTGGTCCCCTACACTGATATTGCGTACCTCAAAGACCTGGCGAACACAAGAGAAAGCGGCAACGATTTCTTTACAAAACACTATCCGTTTGAAGAAAAGAACGATCTCTTCCGGCATCTGTTTAATAATACCGGTTTGAAGCATATTCCAGAAGAGCAAAAAACGGTTCTTCTTGAAGCGCCTTTTGCCACGATGTCGGTGGGATTGGCAAAAAACACAGCAATTCACATCACCAGTTATTCCAGGAAATCTTTTGATGAACGGGAAAATGATATCGTAAAGCGATTTGCAAAAGTGTTCGATCACGGCTACACCCGTTTTCTCGACCTCCAAACAGCAGAAGCGCAGGCAAGAGAATCGCAAATTCAACTTGCGCTCGAAAGAGTTCGCGCAAGGACCATGGCAATGCAGCGCAGTGATGAATTATCTGAAACCGCCCACCTGCTTTTTCAGCAATTCACTCAATTGGGAGTAAGCGCGATCCAAATAACCATCGGCATCATGAAGGAAGCTGAAGGCGTGATGGAATTTAGAGTTACTGACTGGGGCGGAACCGGATCAAAAGTAAACGCAGGATTCGAAGTAAGTATTGATGAGCCGACCGTGATAAACAAAATTTATAAGGCGTGGAAGAGGAAAGATACATCGATCGTGATAGACCTGACATCCGGCGAACTGGAGGCCTGGCTTCAATACAGGAATAAGGTGAGTGGCGTTGAGGTGAAAAGTACAGAAACTGCAGGCCGCAGAGTGATCAGCGTTGCGTTGTTTTCCAAAGGCATGCTTGCTTTTTCTACGGCATTGCCACCATCTCCGGAAACCGTTTCCATTTTGGAAAAATTTGCCAGTGTTTTTGATTTGACCTATACACGCTTCCTTGATCTTCAAAAAGCAGAAGCAAGCGCAAGAGAAGCACAGATCGAGGCAGCACTCGAAAAAGTTCGAAGCAGCACAATGGCGATGCACAAGAGCGAAGACCTTTCAAAAACCGCCGCTGTTTTATTTGCACAATTATCGGTACTCGGCAATACGCCCGATCGCATCAGCATTGGTGTTCTCGACGAATCGGCAGGCGTTGCCGATATGTGGCTTACCGACCAATCGGGCAATCAAATAAATGTTCCCTATAGAGTTAGTCTTGAAGAGCCGACGACAGTAAGGAAACTCTTTGAAGGATGGAAGGCAGGTTTGAAATCTACTGTAGTTGATCTTACCGGCAAACAATTAAAGGCCTGGCTGAAATATGTCCGGCAAATTGGATTAACCATCAACGACGAATATTTTAAGAACAGGAGAGTGCATAATATCGCCTTCTTCTCACATGGATGGCTCAACATTTCATCGCTCGAACCTTTGCCTGCAGAGATGATGAATGTGCTGGAACGTTTTGCCGCTGTGTACAGCTTGACGTATCGTCGATTTATTGACCTTCAAAAGGCAGAGGCACAGGCAAGGGAATCGCAAATTCAACTCGCCCTCGAACGCGTCCGCGCACGAACAATGGCAATGCACAAAAGCGAGGAACTCGCTGAAACCGCTTTGCTACTGGACCAGCAGTTGAATCATCTTGGAGTTGTTCCGATCCGCAGTATGATTGCAATTGTAAATGAACAGGAGCAGATCTTCGATTGGTGGATGACGCAACCGGGCGGCAAAGAGATCGAAAAGCAGGTGTCAACGAAGATCAGCGGTCACCCTGCGCTCGGAAAAATGTTTGCATGCTGGAAAGAACAAAAGGGATCAATGATCCTCAATTTTCATGAAAAAGATTTGTCTGGTTGGCTTAAGTATGTGCGGGAAGAGATGAAACTGACCGTAAATGAAAAATTGGTCGAAGGAAGAACGACGGATACGATCATCGCGCCTTTTAAATATGGCATAATTGCGTTTGTGGTGCCTGCCCCAAATTCCGACGAGACGGTGTCGGTAATAGAAAGATGTGCCGGCGTGTTCAATCTCACGTATGGGCGCTTCCTGGATCTGAAAAAGGCAGAATCACAAGCGCGCGAGGCGCAGATCGAAGCGTCGTTAGAAAGGGTGCGCAGTAAAACCATGGCTATGCACAACAGCAGCGATGTGGGTGAAACCGTTGCGGCCACCTTTGCCGAGTTTGTGCATCTTAACATCAGCACGAACCGTTGCGGAATATTAATATTTGGGGACGATAACATCGCCGAAGTTTGGACCGCGCGGGCAATGCGCGGCGGGCCTGCGAAACTCATTACGGGCAAATTAGACCTAGACGCGCATAAAATGCTGCGGTCTGTTTATGACGCATGGAAAGCAAAAGAATCGTTTCACCAGTACGAACTGGCTAACGATGATCTAAAGGATTATTATCATGCTATCAACAACGAAAAATATTATCCGACTAAGTTTGACCTGAACGCGCTTCCATCTAAAGAATTTCACACCGACTTCTTTTTCCCGGACGGTGCTGTGTTTTCATTCACAAACGAACCGATCCCTGGAGAGCATAAGAAGATCATACAACGTTTTGCATCGGTATTCGGACAAACATACCGACGTTACCTTGATTTGCGAACAGCCGAAGCGCAGGCCCGTGAAGCGCAGATCGAAGCATCACTGGAAAGGGTGCGAAGCAAAACGATGGCGATGCACAGCAGCCAGGATGTTGCAGACACGGTTGCCGCTATGTTCGACGAACTCACGAGGTTGAATGTAGAAACCATTCGTTGCGGTATTGGCATCATGCATGAACCAAACGAGCTTGAAGTTTGGACCGCAAAGCCCTCGGCTAACGGGAAAGCAGACCTCGTAGTGGGCAACCTGGATACCAGGCTGCATCCGTTGCTCGAAGAAGGCCTGCAGGGATGGAAAAGTAAGAAGAAACATTTTTCATACGAATTGAAGGGCGATGATCTGGAAAAGTATTTTTCTGCGATCAATAACTATCCGGGCTACCCGGTGAAGTATGATATAAAATTGCTTCCACCCCGGGTAGTTCATAACGATTTTTATTTCTCTGAAGGAACATTGTTTGCGTTTTCCGTCCAGCACCTGCCTCACGAAGCATCTGAAATATTAAAACGTTTTGCCAGTGTATTCGGGCAAACTTACAGGCGGTATCTTGACCTGCAGCGCGCTGAACAAAACGCAAGGGAAGCCACCATTGAAGCCGCATTGGAAAAAGTACGCGGCAAGGCGATGGCAATGCACAACAGCAACGATCTTTCCGCTACCGCCAGCATGGTGTTTACTGAATTAAGAAAGCTTGGCATTAATCCGATACGTTGTGGTGTTGGGCTGCTCACAAAAGAATCGTTCAAAGCGCAATTGTATTCTGCGACGTCCGGTGCCGATGGTGACAGTCTTTCATTGGTGGGCTGGGTAATGCTCGCGGGCCATCCGGTGCTGCAGAATATTTATCATGCATGGATGAAGCAGGAAGATTATTTTCCCGAGTTGACGGGCGAACAACTCAGGTCTTACTATGAAAATCTTTCTGCAGGGCTTACGTTACCGGAAGTTCCTCATTTTAAGAAACAGGAAAGGGAACATGGTCACTTTTTTAGTTTTAGTGTTGGATGTTTGTATGCGTGGTCGGCCCTAAGATACAATGATGATGAAATAAGAATATTAAAGCGTTTTGCCACTATCATCGATCTCACCTTCAGGCGGTATATCGAATTGCAGAAGTCGGAAGCAAATGCAAGAGAGGCAGTGAAGCAGGCTGCACTGGATCGCATACGCGCAGATATAGCCTCAATGCGCACAGTCGGTGATCTTGACAGGATCACTCCATTGATATGGAACGAACTTACAATACTCGGCTTACCATTCATTCGTTGCGGTGTTTTTATAATGGATGATACACAGCAAATGATCCATACATTTCTGTCTACACCAGATGGAAAAGCGATCGCCGCATTTCATATGCCATATAGCATGCCGGGCAAGATCATATATGTAATAAGCCACTGGCGCGATCGTCAACATTACGTGGACCACTGGGAGACATCTGACTTTGCAGGGCTGGCAGATCTGCTCGTGCAACAACGTTCGTTTGCTTCTGCCGAACAATACATCAAGACGCTGCCTCCTAACGGATTTTATCTGCACTTCCTTCCATTCCTGCAGGGCATGTTGTATGTGGGAAATACAACGCGGCTAAGCGAAGAACAGATCGCATTAATCCAGTCTGTAGCAGATGCATTTTCGACGGCCTATGCCCGGTATGAAGACTTTAATAAACTTGAAGCAGCCAAGCAACAGGTAGACAAAACACTGTTCAATCTAAAGCAGGCGCAACAGCAACTGGTGCAATCAGAAAAAATGGCTTCTCTCGGTGAGCTCACAGCGGGTATCGCGCATGAGATACAGAACCCTTTGAATTTTGTGAACAACTTTTCAGAGGTAACCAACGAGTTGATCGATGAGATGAAGGCAGCGCTCGCAACCGGCAACCTGAAACCTGTAACGGAAATCGCTGATGACATCAAACACAACCTGGAAAAAATTGTTCATCATGGTCAACGTGCCGACGCTATCGTAAAAGGAATGTTGCAGCACTCCCGCATCAGCGGTGGCCAGAAGGAATTGATCGATATTAATGTGCTTTCGGATGAATATTTGAGACTAGCTTTTCATGGCCTGCGAGCCAAGGACAAATCTTTCAATGCCAAGTTTGAAACGGATTTCGATCACAGTATCGGGAAGATAAATATCATTCCGCAGGATATCGGCCGGGTGCTCCTTAATTTGATCAACAATGCATTTTATGCAGTCACGGAAAAACGACAAGAAAACCGGGCGGGCTTTGAACCAACGATAGCTGTGACCACCAAAAAAAGCGGTGACAAAGTGCTGATCTCAGTTGCGGATAACGGCAATGGTATTCCTCAAAATATTGTTGATAAGATCTTCCAGCCTTTCTTTACTACAAAACCAACGGGGCAGGGAACAGGTTTGGGTTTGAGTTTAAGCTATGACATTGTAAAAGCGCACGGTGGAGATATAAAGGTGGAGACGAAAGAGGGTGAAGGGAGCGCATTTATTATTGAATTGCCCCTGTAGGTGCCTGCCACTACAAAACTGTTTGACACGTGATGATATCATCAACATTTGCTTATACAACCTGGCGTTATAACTAATTGTACGTCTCGCGCGAGCCATATGCGCAGATAACTTTACTTTTAAAGATTAATTTATTATTCATTCAATGACCGCCGAACCGTTCATCGCCTTAGTACTTATCTGGCAGCTTCGAAGAATAAATAAAAGGTCGTTTGTTCGACCGGAATGGGACAAGCCATTGAGGAATGCCATGTTTACCGTTTTAGGCATCATGATCTTCCAGGCGGTACTGCCCGACATCCTGACTACCTGGTTATGGCATATCGCTATGGTGATGTTCATCATCGCCATATTTAAAATGGAAGAATTGCAGGCCATCAGGAACCTGGCGATCGCCTTCCTCCCTTTGATGGCCGTTGCTTTGTTAAAAGATATCGTCGGCCTGTTACCCGACAGTATAGAGCACAAGTTTGACAGTTACCTCAATTTCGCTTTTCCTGCCTCGGCGGTTTGGATGATCGTCATGCTGATCATTTTCAACAAGCAAAGAAAGGCGCTTGAAAAAGAGCACAGGAAAACGGAGGATGAAGAGCAACAGAAAAAGATCGCTGAGGCGCGTAAAGCCGAGCTTGAAGTGCTGGTCGCTGAACGAACCTCCGAGATCCTGCAGCAAAAAAACGAATTGGAGAAAACCATTGAAGAACTGCGCAACACGCAATCACAACTCATCCAGTCAGAGAAAATGGCTTCACTGGGAGCGCTCACTGCGGGTATCGCGCACGAGATCCAGAATCCATTGAACTTCGTTAATAATTTTTCCGAAGTAAATACTGAACTAATAGAAGAACTGAAAGCGGAACACTTGAAGCCGAGATCAGACAGAAGCGATCAATTTGAGCAACAGTTGTTAAATGATATTTCGGAGAACGAGCATAAGATCATTCACCATGGCAAGCGCGCGGATGCGATCGTAAAGGGGATGTTGCTGCACTCAAGGATCAGTACCGGCCAGAAAGAGCCTACCGATATTAACGCTGTCGTCGACGAATATTTGCGCCTTTCGTATCACGGCCTTCGGGCAAAAGACAAAACGTTCAATGCAAAATATGAAGCAAACCTCGATGAAACGATCGGTGAAATAAAAATTGTGCCGCAGGATATCGGTCGGGTACTTCTCAATTTATTCAACAATGCGTTTTACGCCGTTACCGAAAAGAAAAAACAAAATATTGAGGGATACGACCCAACGGTAACAGTGACCACAAAGCGGATCGACACACATATTGCTGCAAACATGGGCCAAAGAGAAGGCGGCGTTCTTGTGACAGTTGCCGACAATGGGAACGGCATACCGGATGATGTGGTGCAGAAAATTTTTCAGCCTTTCTTTACAACCAAACCACCGGGGGAAGGAACGGGACTGGGGTTGAGTTTGAGTTATGATATCGTGAGAGCACACGGCGGCGAGATACGGGTGGAAACCAGTCCGGGTGAAGGATCGAAGTTCACTATTGCACTGCCGCGCGATCAAACTTAATTTAGCTATACTTATGTTTGCAACCTACCAATTATCAAAACCAGGATTAAAATGCTAAATTCATCGATGAAAATTTTAGTAGTTGACGACGAAAAAGACATACAGATTCTCTTTGAACAGCGGTTCAGGAAAGAGATAAGAACTGGTGAAATGGAGTTCGCCTTCGCTTTTTCGGGCGAAGACGCACTCAATTACCTGTCTGATCACGACCATGAGGCCGTGTTGATCCTGTCAGATATTAATATGCCGGGGATGAGCGGGCTCGAGTTGTTGAGGCGCATCAAGGAGAAGCACAGCGAGCCGCCACCGGTAGTAATGATGATCACTGCGTATGGTGATAGTGAGAATTATAATGCGGCGATGCGTTTACATGCAGATGATTTTCTTACCAAGCCGCTTGAATTTAATTTGCTGAAAGAAAAACTAAAATCCCTTCAATGACAGTAAAAATTCTTGTGGTAGATGATGAAGCCGACCTGGAGATGTTGATCAAGCAAAAGTTCAGGCAGAAGATTCGCGAACGCCAGTATGAATTTGTTTTTGCCGGGAATGGAAACCAGGCTCTTGATAAACTGAAGCAGCAGGTGGATGTTGAGATCGTGCTTAGCGATATCAATATGCCCGAAATGGACGGACTTACGTTACTCTCCAGACTAAGCGAGGTAAGCCCGATCATTAAAGCGGTGATTGTGTCCGCTTATGGGGATATGGACAATATTCGCACGGCCATGAATCGCGGTGCTTTTGATTTTATAACCAAGCCGGTGAATTTCGAGGACCTCCAGCTCACGATTGAAAAAACGATAAAGCACGTAAATCAAACAAAAGAAACACTGAGGGCAATAAAAGAGAATAACATCCTGCGCATGTACGTTGATGAAAATGTTTTGAAGTTTATGGGCAGCCGGGAATATGAAACGGCGCTCATGGCTAATGAGACCATTGAAGCAACGATAGTCTTTATTGACATTTGCAGTTTTACCACCATCAGTGAGAACGAACCTGCCGACACGGTGGTCACCCTGCTGAATAAATATTTTGAGGTCATGGTGAAGGAAATAATCGCACAAGGTGGTTACATCGACAAGTTTATCGGCGACGCGGTACTTGCAATTTTTCGCGGCGATTATCATCTCGACCGGGCTATAGAAGCAAGCCTTAAGGTGCGCGAACAGATCGAGCAGCTGCCCAAAGAATCGCATCATTCGGTATTCTCTCCCAAAGTCTCGATCGGCATCAATAGCGGCGACGTGATCAGCGGAAACATCGGCTCCGCGAACTTGAGGAGACTGGATTATACTGTGATCGGCGATGTGGTGAACGTGGCCCAGCGGCTGCAGTCGGCGGCAAAAGAAGGCCAGATACTGATCACTGAAACATGCTACGAAAAAGTAAAAGAGTATTTTGAGTGTCTTCCTATGGGGGACATGAAACTAAAAAATAAACGGGAACCAGTAGCTACTTACGAGGTGATCAAATGATTGCTGTTTTTTCAGACGATGGCCGTGTGAGTATATACCGCCTGTTCTTTTGCAACGATCTCCCGCACAATTTTTCAGGCAAACCGATTGATATTTATTGCTGATTAAAAATGAAAGACGGCAGGCACTCCGCTAATGGAAATGGAAAAATATAAAAAACTTATTTGCCCTTTATTCTTTGTCCTTATTTGTACAACTTCAAGTGCGCAGGGGCCCTTTGACTCATCATTGCAACAAGCGGTCTCGGTTTACAACACTGTTGCAGGCGTGAACTCGCACCTGTACAACGGAACCGCATACACTGACTATGACCATCGGATAAAAGGCGATCCTTTTTTTGCCTCGACATATTTCGCTGACGGTTCAATAATTTACGACGGCATATTCTACGCTCACGTGCAAATGTTTTATGACCTCCTGCATGACGATGTGGTGATCAAAAATTATAACGGCCTGCCATTGGTGCTTGTTAAAGACAAGATCAGTTCATTCAATTTTGCTGGCGCCCGGTTTGTAAGGCTTGTTGCCGACAGCGCTGAGGCCGGCAGTAAGATAAATGGGTTTTTTCAAGTGTTGTTCGACCGAGATATCAAACTTTTTGCAAAGCGAAAAAAAGAGGTGATTGAGAAGATCAATCTGCAGTTCTCCGAAACTTATTTCAACCAAAGCAATGCGTATTTCATTTTGAACAACGGCATTTTTTACCCTGTGAGCGATAAGAGGTCGGTTCTGTATGCAATGAAGGATAAACGCAGCCAGGTAAATAAATTTCTGCACGACAACAAAATAAAATTTAAGACAAACACAGAAGCCGACCTGGTAAGGGCATGCAGTTATTATGCAAGCTTAACGAATAGCAAATGAAAAAAGTTTTACTGTTCATTCTTTGCGCCACTGCGATAAAAGCGTCATCACAAACGCTTTTTAATATCGATGCGGACAGCATGCGGTTCGAAACATTTACGCGTTTGATAGAATCAAACAGTAACTACTTTTTTTATTACGATACGGCTCAAACAAATAAACTTCTCGTTACTATTCATGCAAAAAACCAGTCCCTGGAAGAGATCCTGCAAAAAGTTTTAGTAAACGCTGACCTGCATTTTGCTATCGATGACGACAACCATGTTTTTATCACCGGCGGGTTTGCGATACAAACCGAACTGCCGCCGGATTTTCTTAATAAACAGCAGGCGAGGAGCGATACGGGCAGGGCTCCGCAAATTGAATTGACCGGTAATCCCGCGGTGAAACAGAAAACAAAGATTGCCCTGGAAACCAAATTGTTCGAGATCGGCGACAAGTCGGTTGAAAATGTTCCGGGCAGGGCAACCATTTCCGGGTACATCAGGGATGCCAAATCTGGTGAGCCCGTGATCGGCGCGAGTATCTTAAACCTGGAACAACATACGGGCGTTGTCACCGACCAGTATGGGTATTATAGCCTCACGCTGCCAAAAGGCAGGCACGTGTTGAAGATCACAAGCATCGGTATGACAGATACGCGACGGCAGGTGGCTGTATATTCAAATGGCAGCCTTAACATCGAAATGGATGAATTCATTCCCACATTGAAAGATGTAACTGTGAGCGCCGACAAAACTGTCAATGTAAGAAGCACGTTGATGGGCACACAGCAATTGAACATAAAAACAATAAAGCAAATTCCGTCTGTTTTTGGCGAAGCGGATGTACTGCGCGCGGTGCTCACTTTGCCGGGTGTTACTTCCGTTGGAGAAAGCAGCACAGGATTTAATGTACGAGGCGGTGCAGCCGATCAGAATCTTATCTTATTCAACGATGCAACAGTTTATAACCCCGCGCATTTCTTTGGATTCTTTTCTGCCTTCAATCCTGATATTATCAAAACTGCGGAATTGTATAAAAGCAGTATCCCCGAGAAATATGGTGGCAGACTTTCATCCGTGCTCGATGTAACTGCGAGAGAGGGAAATAAAAAAGACTTCCACGGTTCCGGAGGTGTTGGACCGATCACAGCACGCGTAAGTTTTGAAGGACCGATCGACAGCAACAGAACTTCGTTCATACTTAGCGGAAGGACCACTTACTCCGATTGGCTGTTGCGTTCGCTTCAAAATGAGGCTTACGCCAACAGCAGTGCCGCATTCGTTGACGCGAACCTGTTGATCAGTCATGAGATCAATTCAAATAATAATCTTTACCTGAACGCGTACATCAGCGGAGATAAGTTCAGGCTCAATAGCGATACCTTGTACGAATACAGCAACCGCAATGCGAATGTTAAATGGAAGCATCTCTTCACAAATAGATTTTCCGGGGTCTTTACGGGCGGACTTGATCATTACCAGTTCGCCATCAGCAGCACAGTAAACCCGGTGAATGCATTCAAATTTGATTTTGACCTTGACCAGGTCTATGGCCGCGCCGACTTTGACTATGCACTTAACACAAAGCACGACTTTGATTTCGGTATCAGTACGGTACATTACAAATTGCAACCCGGAAACCTGGAACCAAACAGTGACAAGTCTTTGGTGATACCAAGCACAGTTGAAAAGGAGCAGGCCATTGAAACCGCCATATACGCGGGCGATCACATTAACGTGTCTCAAAAGTTTTCTTTGAATGCCGGGTTGAGATTTTCCATGTTTAATTATATGGGGCCGCACACAACATACACGTATCCGCCCGGCCAGCCAAGACAGGTAGACAACGTTACAGACAGCACAACATACGGTAATGGTGACGTTATAAAAACTTACATGGTGCCAGAAATAAGACTCACAGGCCGCTATACGTTAACCGATAATTCATCTTTCAAATTCAGTTACAACACGCAATCGCAATACATTCACACGCTATCCAACACTACGGCTATTTCGCCCACGGATATTTTTAAATTAAGTGATCAGAATATTAAGCCGCAGCAGGGTGACCAGTTTTCAGTGGGTTACTATCACAACTTCAAATCAAACACGATCGAAACATCGGTGGAAGTGTATTACAGGAACATCAGGAATTATCTCGATTATAAAAGCGGCGCGACACTGATATTAAATCATCACCTGGAAACTGATGTTTTAAATGCAAAAGGCAAAGCCTACGGCGCAGAATTTTTTATCAAAAAAACTGCAGGCAAATTGAATGGCTGGATGAGCTACACATATTCGCGTACGTGGTTAAAAACAGATGACCCGCTTGCAGAGCGCCCGGTAAATGATGGGGATTGGTATCCGGCTGATTATGACAAGCCCAACGTCGTTAATTTCATCGGCAATTACAGGATCAACCACCGGTTCAGCATCTCTCTGAACGTTGTGTATAGCACAGGCAGGCCGATCACGTTGCCGATCGCCGAATATTATTACGGAAATTCTTACCGTGTGCTTTACTCAAACAGGAATGAATACCGGATACCCGATTATTTCCGGTCAGACTTTTCAATGAACATCGACGGTAATCATAAGGTCCACCAGCGCATTCACAACTCGTGGACCATCGGCGTGTACAATTTCACTGCGAGGAAAAATGCGTATTCCGTTTTTTTCCAGGCGCAAAACGGCCATATACAGGGATACAAGCTGTCAATCTTTGGAACAGCAATCCCTTTTATCACGTATAATTTCAGGTTTTGATGAAGCGAATTTTTTATATCGTTATCCTGTTGGCCGGTTGTAAAGAAGTGTATAATCCAACGTTAGACAATCACAACCTGAATTATTTAGTGGTCGAGGGAAACATTTTTCCGGGCGATTCTACTTATATCCGCTTGTCAAGATCGGTACCCGTAAATGACTCGAGCGTTGTTTATCCTGAAACGTATGCAACCGTAAGCGTGGAATCGGAAGATGGCAGCGAAACATACACTTTGGAAGATCAGCTCAATGGGTTTTACTTCTCTCCATTTTTACCGCTTAATTCCCCTAAGCAATATCGGCTGCACATTTTTGCAGCAGACGGAAAAGAATATGCATCCGATTATGTGCCTGTAAAAGTAACGCCACCAATAGATAGCATTTCATGGAAACTGGACGCCAGCGGAGGAGTGACTATTTATGCAAACTCGCATGATGCAAGCAACACTACACAGTACTATCGATGGGAGTATGTTGAAACGTGGGAGCACAATCCAAAATATTTTTCCCAGCTCGTATACGACGCCAGCGTTGGCGGCGTGAGGCAACGACGGCCCGACGAACAAATTTATCGTTGCTGGAATACAAACACGTCCAGCGACATTTTGCTCGCATCAACTGTCGGCCTTTCCGGAGATGTTGTTCACGAAAAACCACTTATCGCGATACCGTATGGATCAGAAAAGATCGACAACGTGTACAGTATACTTGTAACGCAGTATGCATTAACAAAAGGCGCATATGAGTTTTGGAATAACCTGAAAAAAAATACTGAACAATTGGGAAGTATTTTCGATCCGCAACCTTTCGCCGATTACGGGAACATACACTGCATCAGTAACAGCAGTGAACCGGTATTGGGATACGTAACTGCCTGCACGGTTGTTCAGCAAAGGATCTTCATACATTGGACGGACGTGCAATGGCCTTATTCTTATCCGTCTTGCAACGATACACTTGTTACCGGAAGCCATATCAGCCAACTTTTCTCAGGGACAGAATATTTACCCGTGCAATATGATCCTTCGTATCCTCCCGGTACTGCTGTGGATGGCGCCTTGAAAGATTGTGTTGACTGCAGGTTGCATGGAGGAAGTACTGTTAAGCCCCCTTATATGCCATGATCAAATGAATGAATTTTGATAAAAAGATTTTTTTATATCGTTGTTCTGTTTGCTGGCTGCAAGGACATATATAATCCACCGCTAAAAAACCCTGGCTATAATTACCTGGTAGTGGAGGGCAATATCGTTGTCGGAGATTCTACATTTATCCGTTTGTCCAGGACAATTGCTGTGAGCGATACAAGCCGGCGGCAGCTGGAAACGAATGCGGCCGTTACTGTAGAAAGCGAAGATGGCGAGTCATATAACTTGCAGAACCGGTTCGACGGCGTTTACTATTCTCCCTTGCTGCCCATCACTTCAACAAAAGAATACCGGCTGCACATTTTTACTGCGGACGGAAAAGAGTATGCATCCGATTATGTGCCCGTAAAACTAACTCCCCCGATCGACAGCATTTCATGGAAACTTGATCCTGGCAAGGGAGTCACCATTTATGCAAACACGCATGATCCAACAAACACATCACAATATTATCGGTGGGAATATGTGGAGACCTGGGAGCATCGACCGAAATATTTATCGGAATTAATTTGGGACCGGACCGTTCAGTATTTGAGGGGCAGAACTCCGGAAGAACAGATCTACCGGTGCTGGAATACCGATACTTCGGGCGAAATTCTTCTTGCTTCAACCACCGGTCTTGCTGCAGATGTGGTTCATGAGAAACCGCTTATACAGATACCCTATGCCTCCGAAAAAATTGACAAGGTGTACAGCATACTTGTTAAACAATACACGCTCACAAAAGGAGGATATGAATTTTGGACCAACCTGAAAAATAACACGGAGCAACTGGGAGGGATTTTTGACCCGCAGCCTTTTGCAGATTACGGAAACATACATTGCATAAGCAACCTGGCTGAACCTGTGTTGGGATACATTACTGCGTGCTCAACCGCTGAACAAAGGATATATGTGTACTGGACTGATGTGACGTGGCCTTATTCTTTTCCGACTTGTGGAGATACGACCGTAACGCCGGACCATGTTGCGGAGATTTTTTCAGGATTTGACTATCTGCCCCTTCACTATGTTCTCTCGCCACCGGGTGGGGTCTTTGGCGTTTTGAACGAATGTGCAGATTGCCGGTTGCATGGCGGCACAACAGTTAAACCCCCTTATATGCCTTAACAATTGTCACATGAAAAAGCTTTTTTACATACTGATCTTTATTGCCGGGTGTAAAGAAGCATATAATCCGTCTTTAAAAAGTTTGAACGTTGGTTATCTTGTCGCGGAAGGAAATATTGTAGCAGGTAATGACTCAACTGTAATTCATTTATCGAGAACCACATCCATAAGTGACAGCAGTAACATCACCAACCCCGTAACGAATGCAGCAGTACAAATAGAGAGTGAAGATGGTCAGAATTACCAGCTGCAAGACGAATTCGACGGTTCCTACTTCGCACCGCCTTTAAACATCAGCACTAACAAAAAATATAGAGTACATATTTTTACCGTCGACGGTAAGGAATATGCATCAGACTATGTGCCTGTAAAAATCTCGCCAGCCATCGATAGTGTTTCCTGGAAGCTTGACAGCACGAACGGTGTAAATATTTACGTTAATAGCCACGATGCGCAAGGCCAAACTTTATATTACCAGTGGAAGTACGTCGAGACCTGGCAACATCGGGCTACATACACATCAGCTTACGTATTCGAAAACGGAACCATCCGGCTTCGAACGCCAGATGAATACATCACCAATTGTTGGACAGTTCTTCCTGCTTCTTCAATAAATATTTCGTCTACCACCCAGCTTGCGTCCGATATAGTATATGAAAAACGGCTGGTGAACATTCCATACGGCTCGGAGAAACTAAGTATTGTTTACAGTATACTTGTAGAACAATACGCCCTGACGAAAGAAGCATTTCAATTTTGGGAGAATCTCAAGAAAAATACTGAACAGATCGGAACGATTTTCGATCCGCAGCCATTTGCGGATTTTGGGAATATTCATTGCATTACAAATCCTGCTGAACCTGTAATCGGATTCATTAGTGCAAGTTCCATAGAAGAGCAGCGCATCTATATTTTTAAACAAGATTTATCTTCCTGGCCGTACCGGCCGCCATTATGCGAAGTAGATACTTTAAAGCCCGGTGATGATATTACATCGGTGGCAGACGGGGGTTTTATCCCCCTGTATGAAATAACTATACCCGGAACGCCTGAGACCGGTTTACTGATCACAGAGCCGGAATGTGCTGATTGCCGGGTGCACGGAGGCTCTACGATTAAACCCCCTTACATGCCGTAATAAATTAAATGGAACTTTGAAAAAGGAATTACTTTATATCGTCGTTTTGCTTGCGGGTTGTAAAGAAGTTTACAATCCGCCGGTAAAAACTTCAAACCCAAATTATTTAGTGGTTGAAGGAAATATTGTTGTGGGCGATTCCACTTTTATTCACTTGTCGCGTACGATCGGAATACACGATACCAGCATCATTCAACCTGAAAGAAACGCAACCGTTAGCGTAGAAAGCGAGGATGGCGAAAGTTATAATTTGCAGAACATGTTCAACGGCAACTATTTTTCTCCGCCATTACCGATCATTTCCACAAAGAACTATCGCTTGCATATTTTTACGACAGACCAAAAGGAATATGTTTCTGAGTATGTGCCGGTGAAGACCACACCGCCCATCGACAGTGTCTCATGGAAATTCGATAGTACACACGGAGTTAATATTTATGTGACTACGCATGACGCAACGAACAGCACTCAGTATTATCGCTGGAAAACTGTTTCATGCTGGGAGCATCGGGCATCAGATTCGTCGGAGCTGATCTATGAAAACGGAGCGCTTCGATTTCGCACTCCGCAGGAAGAGATCTATCGGTGCTGGAACATCGATACCACGGGTGAAATTTTTCTGGCTTCGACCGCCGCACTTTCTTCTGACATTGTATTCGAAAAAAAACTTGCATACATACCCTATCGCTCAACGCAGATCAGGTGGGTTTATAGTTTACTCGCTACGCAATACGCGTTAACGAAAGACGCGTTTGAATATTGGCAGAACCTGAAAAAAAATACCGAGCAGATAGGATCTATTTTCGATCCGCAACCTTTTGCTGAATTTGGCAACATACATTGCGTAACAAATCCCGCCGAACCGGTGCTTGGATTCATAAGCTGCTGTTCAACGTCAAAAGAGAGGATTTATATATTCTGGTCGCAGGTTCATTTTCCCTACGACCTACCTGATTGCAAAAAGATAGTAGTTTCCCCGTCGGACATAGATGAGGTCTTTTCCGGCTATATGTATTTGCCATTGCGATATGGTGACTTTGGAAGTGTGTTCGCTGACTATGTGGATTGCCTTGATTGCCGGCTGCAGGGAGGAACAAACGTTAAGCCACCTTATATGCCACGATAAAATATAAAGCATGTTTTGGAAAAAATTAAATATCCTTTTGTTTCTATTTTTTGCGAGCGGTATTTTGTGTTACGATTATGGCCAATCGCAAACCGTCAATGCGCAAGAGTTCTCCGGTCTGAACAACCAACCACTTCGTGAAAAGATCTTTGCCCACACAGACAAAGATTTTTATCTCGCAGGCGAAATACTCTGGTTTAAATTGTACGATGTTTCAGGCGATTCTTTGAAGCCAATTGATGTAAGTAACGTGGCTTATGTGGAGATATTAAATGCAAACCAAAAACCGGTATTGCAGGCAACAGTTGCTTTAGAAAACGGCAGAGGCAATGGCTCATTCTACTTGCCCTCTTCGATCACATCCGGTAATTACATTTTCCGTGTGTATACAAACTGGATGAAAAATTTTAGCGCCGACAAGTATTTTCAAAAAGATATCACGATCGTCAATACGTTGACCAAGCTTGCGGCGCCGGCGAAAAATGATTCGAACAGTTATGAAGTTGGCTTTTTTCCCGAAGGAGGAGATCTTGTTGAAAATATTGAAAGCAAAGTTGGTGTGAAAGTGACAGACCATTATGGTCATGGTATCAATTGCAGCGGAAATATTGTGGATGGTAACAACAGAACTATCGCGAGTTTTTCAACCTTCAAATTTGGGATGGGTTCTTTTTATTTTACTCCGCAAAACGGGCAAACTTACAAAGCTATTATACAGGCGGATGATAGCTCTTTCGTTCGAGCATTGCCACCGGTGAAGGCGAAAGGTTATGTAATGCATATTGCCGGCTCTGGAGAAGACAACATAACCGTTGCAGTAAGATCGAATGTGTCTGAACAGGCACCGGTTTATCTTGTCGCGTATTCAAATGATGGGGTTCATGCAGCTTTTATGCAACCGACGACCGCGGGAGGCGATGCGTCTTTCATCATGGGCAAGAAGCAGTTACCGCCGGGCATTACGCATCTTGTGCTTTTTAATAGCACCAAACAGCCGGTGTGCGAGCGCCTGGTATTTTTGCGTCCACAAGCATTGCAGTTACAGTTTGCTGCCGATAAAAATGTATACGAGAAACGCAGCGCAGTAACCCTGGGCATCAGCGCCAGCGATAGTGCAGATTTGTCGCTGGGTGTTTATCTCCTCGATTCGTTACAAGGCGTCGACCACAATTCTATTTTAAGTTATCTATGGTTAACGTCTGAACTAAACGGTAAGATCGATTCCGCGGATTATTATTTCAGCGACGTGAATCATGCGTCGGATTCTGCCCTTGATAACCTGTTGCTAACGCAAGGCTGGTCGAGATTCAAAGAGCAAAGCACTCAGCCTTTATTGCGCTTTGCTCCTGAGCGCGAAGGTCACCTCATCGAAGGGACCGTTATCAATAAAAATTCCGGCGCACCTACAGCAAACATCCGCGTCTACTTATCAGTTCCTGGTCAGCATTTCCGCTTTGCAACTTCCGTGAGCAACGACAGCGGGCATGTTTTTTTTGACATTAAAGACTTTTACGGATCGGGTGAATTAATAGTGCAAACGGGAAAAGAAGATAGCGCGTATCGCGTTGAAATTGCTGACCCGTTTTCAAACCAAACGAGTGGCTGGCTGACGACGCCATTAAGCCTGCGTGATGACGCGCTGCGGCAATTGTCGCAACGGAACGTGGGAATGCAGGTGGAGAATGCTTACACCATAAACCAGTTAAACAGGTTCGGTTCCCCGGCACTTGATACAAATGCTTTCTATGGAGTTCCGGACAGTAAATATTTTCTCGATGATTACGTGCGATTCAACACTATGGAAGAGGTATTGAGGGAATATGTTGTCGGTGTTGACGTGCGCATACGCCAGGGCAACTATTCACTTATCGCGTCAAATTATGTTGATCACACTTTTTTTGAAAAAGGGCCACTGGTTTTGATCGACGGAGTTCCAATATTCGACATGAATAAATTGATCGCATATAACCCGCTGAAAATAAAAAAAGCGGAAGTGGTTTTGAAAAAATATTATATCAATTCACTTGTTGCCGATGGAATTGTAAGTTACAGCACTTACAAGGGCGACCTTGATGGTTTCCAGTTTGATCCCGGCACTATCGAACTTTCATATGACGGGCTGCAACTTCAGCGGGAGTTTTATTCTCCGCAATATGCAACAACTGAACAAAAGGAAATCCGCGTTCCTGATTATCGGAACGTCTTATACTGGGCACCGCAAATAACAACGAAGCAGGACAGAGAAGTATCTTTTTATACTTCGGATGTGAAGGGCAAATATATCGCCGTCATACAGGGCATCGGCATTAACGGCAAAGCTGGTTACGCCACAACAGAGTTTGAGGTAAAGTAAGTTTCTGCACGCCGGATCTCTTGCGACAACAAAACGCTCATTGCGGATAGTTATTCCGGGCCCGACCGGGCACTCTCTTCCGGAACGTCAATCGCGCAAAAGCGCGCGAACGCGGAATTTCCTTCTTAAGGGAACGGTGCGACCTGTGGGACCGATTGATAATAGATGCCCGATCATGGGCATTTTGCATTGAATAGATGATTTCGTTCGGGCATGACGACCTGCATTTGTTGTGATGTCCGGGAAACCATCTGCGCCAGTTAAGTCAGCTAACTGAAATACTGCAGTTACTACATTAGAGTAAGAGGAAATGTTGACTATCTTTCCCTAAGAAGAAAACTCATATTTTTTCAACCGCGATTGCAGTAATGAAAATGCTCAAGGCCATTCCATATCGTTATCGCATTCTTGCCATATTGTGTTCGCTCACGACGCTCACATACCTCGACCGCATTTGTATCTCTATCGTTGGAGTAAGAGTAAAAGCTGACC